>JBEDEI010000074.1:0-6073 GCA_041175765.1 Actinomycetota bacterium
AGTACGTTTCCACGCGCGGCACTGCGCCAACGCTGGAATTCTGCGACACGTTGTTGGCGGGTTTGGCCAAGGACGGTGGATTGTATGTTCCCCAAGCCTGGCCAACCGTCACCCATGGCGACGCGCATGCAACCTTTGCAAGTCGTGCGGCAGCAATCATCGCGCCATTTGTTGGTGATGAAATTCCTCGGGCGACGCTCGATGAATTCTGTCGTTCTGCGTTCTCCACCTTTCGCGATCCGATGGTTGCCCCGTTGCGAGAGATTGGGGAGAACCGCTGGTTACTGGAGTTGTTTCATGGTCCAACGCTGGCGTTCAAAGATGTTGCATTGCAATTGATTGGGCGTTTGTTTGATCATGTGTTGCAGATCCGCGGTGAGCGGATCACCATTGTGGGTGCAACCAGTGGTGACACGGGTTCGGCCGCAATTGACGGTGTGAAATCTTGTCGCAATGTCGTCATGGTGATTTTGTACCCACAGGGGCGCATCAGCGAGGTGCAGCGTCGCCAGATGACCACCGTAAATGCCCCAAACGTGCACGCGGTGGCCATCGATGGCACGTTTGACGATTGCCAGGATTTGGTGAAGGCGATGTTCAACGACGCGCCGTTTCGCGAGCAGCATCATCTTTCGGCCGTGAATTCCATCAATTGGGCGCGAGTGTTGGCGCAGGTGGTCTACTACTACACGTCCATTGAGCAGCTACATGCAACGCAGTCGACACCGGTGTCGTTCAGCGTGCCGACCGGCAACTTCGGCAACGTGCTGTCGGGCTGGATTGCGCGCCGAATCGGCGCCAATGTGGGTCATCTCATCGTGGGATCGAATGCGAACGACATCCTTACGAGGTTCTTTGAAACGCAGCAGATGACGACTTCACCAGTCGTCACTACGCTCAGCCCGAGCATGGACATCCAGGTGTCGAGCAATTTCGAACGCCTCCTGTTCGAAATGAATGCTCGTGATGGTGCAGCAACTTCCGAACAGATTTCGGCTTTTCGCAGCAGCGGCAAGTTGGCGGTGACGTCCGAGCAGTTCGGTACTTGGATTCGCCCCGTGTTTCGCGGGCAGCGCTGCACGGACGAAGACACGGTGGCGATGATTGCCCGCACCTACCGAGAATCCGGGGTCTTGGTGGATCCGCATACCGCGGTGGGCCTTGTGGCCACCGAGGCCTGCGCCGAACCCGACGAACCCGTGGTCACGCTGGCTACGGCGCACCCAGCCAAGTTTGCCGATGCAGTCGAGCGGGCGACAGGCGTACGCGTGCCGCTTCCCGAGCACTTGTCGGATCTACTGACGCGCAAGGAGCACACTTCGCTGCTGCCCAACGACCTGGGTGCCGTGGAACGGTTCGTTGCAGGTGTGTCGGCGACGCGATAGGATGTGATTGCTCGGTGCAGCCGAGCATGCCCAACGCAGTCAAGTTTCTGACGCGAAAGCATTGTTGACGGGTGCCGTTACGAATCGTCGCCCTGAAAGAAGGACACCGTGGCAGCCCCACAGCTTGGTCGAGCACAACTCGAAGAAAAAGAACGAGATGACCTGATGCAAATCGCATCGGCGCTCGGCATCAAGGGTGTGGCGAAAGCAACTCGAGAAACATTGATCGGAAAGATCCTGGAGGAAACCATGGCACCAGAGCCAAAAGAAACACAAGAAACAAAAACCGCGAAAGCATCAAAACCCGCCGAAAGCGGCGCAAGTAGACCGCTGGGGGCCGACGGAGAGCCGCTGTCGGAGTGGGAACTGGAATTGGCAGAGCACGAAGGAACCCCGGTGGCGCCTGACGCCCGTGTGCGTACCGAGCGCAGTGGGGACCGCAACGACCGCGGTGAGTCGCGTGGCGATGGGCGCAACGACCGCGGTGAGTCGCGTGGCGACCGTAATGATCGCGGTGATTCACGCAACGACCGCAATGACCGTAACGACCGTCCGTATCGCGATCGCAACAACAACGATCGCAACAACAACGATCGCAACTTTGGTGACCCGCGCAACCGGCGTCGTCGTGGTCGTCGTCGTGGGCCTGGTGGTTTCCGTGATGAAGGCCCCCAGGGCGATGATCGTTTTGAACTCGACCAAGTGGAGTCCAACGAGCCAATCAGCACCGAGCCGGTCAAGGTGGAGGGCTACCTCGACTTGCGAGACGAGGGCTACGGTTTCTTGCGCCTCAACGGCTATCTCCCTACCCGCAACGATCCGTACGTTTCGGTGCGCTTCACCCGTCAGTTTGGGCTGCGCAAAGGCGATCACCTCACTGGTCTGTCGCGACCCGCTGGACGCAACGAGAAGAACCCGGCGTTGCTCGAGGTGCACACCGTCAATGGCGGCGAACCCGAAAAGGCACGCAACCGCAAGAAGTTCGAAGACCTCACACCATTGTTTCCAGACGAGAAGTTGGTGTTGTCGTCATCGACGGATCCGCTCAATATGACGGCACGCATCGTGGACCTCATCTCGCCAATCGGCAAAGGTCAGCGCGGCATCATCGTGTCGCCGCCGAAGGCGGGCAAAACCACCGTGATGAAAACGATCGCAACGAGCATCGAGAAGAACCACCCGGAAGTAAAACTGATCGTGTTGCTCCTCGATGAACGTCCGGAAGAAGTCACCGATATGCAGCGCACGGTAAAGGGCGAAGTGATTGCATCGACCTTCGATCGTCCGTCCGAAGAGCACACCACGGTCGCCGAGTTGGCGATCGAAAAAGCAAAGCGCATGGTCGAGGCGGGGGATGACGTTGTGATCATCTTGGATGGCATCACACGTCTCTCGCGTGCATACAACTTGGCCGCTCCCGCCACCGGCAAAATCATGTCGGGTGGTATCGATGCTGGCGCGCTGTATCCACCAAAGAAGTTCTTTGGTGCAGCCCGCAACATCGAAGAAGGTGGCAGCTTGACCATCCTCGCTACGGCACTCGTGGAAACGAACAGCCGAATGGACGAGGCAATTTTTGAGGAGTTCAAGGGAACGGGCAACATGGAGTTGCGCCTCGACCGCAAACTTGCCGAACGGCGCATCTATCCCGCCATCGACGTCGACGCATCCAGTACTCGCCACGAAGAGTTGCTGTTTGATCGCAAGCAGCTGCAAATGGTCTGGAAGCTTCGTCGAGTACTGAGTGGGTTGGCTGCCGACGGCAACGCCGCACCAGGCCTTGAGTTGCTCATCGATCGTTTGAAGTCGTTCAAGACCAACGACGAGTTCTTGTCGGAGATCGCCAAACAGCCAACCGCCTGACGTGGCGGACAATCAGCGAGAGTTTGCCGCCCGACGCGAGCGTCTGGCTCTGCGGTCTCATGTGGCAGCACAGGCAACATCGCTTGTCGAAGTAGACATCGGCAATTTCGTTGGGGTGCACGATGAGCGCACGCTCTGGATATCGGCAACACCGGTAGCCGAAAGTGAGTCGCGAATCAGTGCCTTGGGGGCGGTGCTTGCCTGGCGTGCGCGAGCCCAACTCGGCCCACAAGAAGCCTCGATTACGAACATCAAGTTGCTCGACAGCACCACGCCCGAGATCACCGCTCGTCGGGCGGCGTATTTCTCGCTCCCCATCGATGTTTTGGATGTGCGTGGGGGCGCCGCTGTCGTCGCGCGACGAGCGGAACATCCAGCAGTAGTGCAGCCGTCCGCGGACCACCTGATGCAAGTCGGAATGTTTACCGATGCCGGTGCGGAGGTCGTCGTTGAACATGGTGTGGTGACGGCAGAGGTTGCAGGATTGCAGGTGGCACGAGTGGTTGATGAAGACGGGCAAGCCATCACACGCATTGGTGTGGGTATGCACGATCAAGAAATGTTCAAGATGCTGCACGGTGGTATTGCCACTGCAGATCAACTGCGCGGGGTGGTGCGCACGGTGCGGGAACACCGTCGCAGTGGTGCGGCTTCGCATCCCCTGAACTTGCTGGCACCAGAACGCGCGTTGCGCGCACGATTCGTTGCCGAACCCGACCGCATTGGGTTGCGGGTACTCACTTTGGCCGAACCGCCAATTCCGCGATCCAACGTGAAAGACACAGTGCCCTGCTGTGCCATTGGCGTTGACGAACGGGGCGGTTCGGTGGTGGCGGTGTTCGTGGCGGGGGTCGATCTCGACGCCGTACCGTTCGCCGCAGATGCACGTGGACGGCTTGCGCCTGAGGCGCGTTTGCTCATCGTTGCTGAGCCACGCAACATCGTGCCTTTGCAAAAACGTATTGCTGCATTGCTTACACAGCCTGCCGAGTTCATCTCGGCGTAACCTGAACACCGTGTTGGCCAAGCTGGAGTCCATCCTTGTGGACTTTGAACAACTCGAAATCAGTCTCACCACATCGGCAGTACTGAGCGACCAGAACAAATTGCGTGACGTCTCGCGTCGCTACAAGCAAATGGGCCCACTCGTCACGTGTATTCGCGAATACAAGTTGGTACTCGGCAATGTTGAGGCGGCCAAGGAGTTGCTGGAATCTGCAACATCAGAAGAGCATGCGGCACTCGACACCGAGATGCGGGAAGGTTTGTCGCGCCTCGAAGAGTTGGAAAATCAACTCAAGGTGTTGTTGATACCACCGGATCCCAACGATGGCAAGAACGTCATCCTGGAAATCCGAGGTGCCGAAGGTGGCGAGGAAGCGAACTTGTTCGCTGGTGAACTCGTGGAGATGTACCGGGCGTGGGCGACGCGTAATGGATGGTCGTTCGAGATGTTGGCATATGACCGCTCACCGATGGGTGGCGTGAACCAAGCCACCGCGCTACTCAAGGGCGAAACAGTGTGGCGCCAAATGCGTTTCGAGGGCGGTCCTCATCGTGTGCAACGGGTGCCGGTCACGGAGAATGCGGGCCGAATCCACACCTCGTCGGCCACGGTGGCAGTGATGCCTGAAGCAGAGGAAGTGGATATCGAAATCGACGATCGCGATTTGGAGATCGACGTGTATCGCTCGGGTGGCTCGGGTGGGCAAAGCGTGAACACCACCGACTCTGCGGTGCGCATCACGCACAAGCCATCGGGTCTCGTCGTCACGATGCAGGACGAGCGCAGTCAGTTGCAAAATCGCGTGAAGGCCATGCAGGTGTTGCGCACGAGATTGCTGCAGCGTCGCCAGGATGAGCACGAAGCCAAAGTGTCGGCCGAGCGCCGGGCACAGGTGGGCAAAGGTGGTCGCGGTGAGAAGATTCGTACCTACAACTACAAGGAAAATCGTGTGACCGATCATCGAATCGGATTCACCCTGTACCAGTTGCAGGATGTGTTGGCGGGAAACCTCGACCCAGTGATTGATGCGCTCACGCTGGAATATCAGGCAGAGCAGTTGGCCAAGCAGGTCGGAGACGAGTGAGCACCTGGCGCGAAGTGCTTGCCGATACGACGGCAGCACTGAACGATCCGCGTGAAGCACACTTCATTTGTGAGCACGCGGCAGGTATGGATGCCGGCGAATTCACGCTCTCGCTCGATGATTTAGTCACGCAGCGGATGGGTCTGCACGTGCATGACATGGTGCGGCGTCGCCTGGCAGGGGAACCCCTGCAGTATGTGATGGGTCGCTGGTCGTTTCGCCATCTTGATGTGTTCGTCGATTCCCGAGTGCTCATTCCCC
The DNA here is from genome assembly GCA_041175765.1 of Actinomycetota bacterium. Taxonomy (GTDB): domain Bacteria; phylum Actinomycetota; class Acidimicrobiia; order Acidimicrobiales; family Ilumatobacteraceae; genus F1-60-MAGs027. The sequence goes on from JBEDEI010000074.1 coordinate 5,600, forward strand.
GACCAGAGACCGAACAAGTGGCGCAGGCGGCACTTGACATCGTGCGTCATCGGCAGGCGCCGCGAACCGTGGTGGATCTCGGCACTGGGTCTGGCGCGATCGGGTTGTCGCTCGCCAGCGAGTTGCCACTTACGGGCACATCGGTGTGGCTGACCGATGTATCAACCGATGCATTGGATGTAGCGCGAGCAAACCTGGCGGGTATTGGTCGTGCTGCGGCGAACGTTCGTATCTCACACGGCGATTGGTATGCAGCACTGCCGGAATCCCTCGTTGGCAACATCGATGTGATCGTGGCCAACCCGCCATACATTGCGAGCGGCGACCCAGAAGTTGAAGCGAGCGTGATGGCCTACGAGCCGCACGAGGCGTTGTTTGCCGCTGAGGAAGGGCTGGCTGCACTGCGGGTCATCGTTGCTGGCGCGCACACGTGGTTGCGTGCAGATGGCGCTCTGGTGCTGGAGATCGGCCATC
>JBEDEI010000075.1:0-9500 GCA_041175765.1 Actinomycetota bacterium
TTGGTGTACCGATCGTGTCGGTGGAACTCGTCGTAGGGCTCGACACGTTTGCGCCCGTCACGGTAGACGACCCGACACAGCATGTGATTCACAGTGAGTCGTATCACGTACCTGGCGAAACCCTTGCTGCGGTGCAAGCGGCACGTCGCGTCGTGGCGATTGGCACGACCGCCACGCGGGCACTTGAATCCGTAGCCGTGACCGGCAAGTCATCGGGTCGCACGAACTTGTTCATCACCCGCGGGTTCGAGTTCCAACATGTGGATGTCTTGCTGACGAATTTTCACATGCCCCGCACCACGTTGTTGCTCATGATTGATGCATTCGTGGGCGAACGCTGGCGACGCTTGTATGACCATGCCATTGAGCGTGAGTATCGGTTCTTGTCGTTTGGCGATGCAATGCTGCTCGACCGCCATCGCGCATAGCCTGACAACGATGTTTCGCGCAGTTGCAGAAGTGAGCGCGCTCGATGGCGCCGCGCGTGCAGGCATCGTCACGCTCGCACGTGGCACGTATGTGACGCCCACGTTCATGCCCGTTGGTACGCGTGGTGCGGTCAAGTATCTGAGTGCCACGGATTACGAACAACTCGGTGCACAGATCGTGCTGGGTAACACCTATCACCTCATGCTGCGACCGGGGGCAGACGTGGTGGAGCATTTTGGTGGGCTCGGATCATTCGCCGGATGGAAGGGTCTCACACTCACCGACTCTGGTGGTTTTCAGGTGTTCTCACTCGAACCCGACGTCGACGATGACGGTGTCACGTTCGTGTCGACGTACGACGGATCAAAGCATCGATTCACACCTGAATCCGCCGTCGCAACACAAGAGCAACTTGGCGCCGACATCCAGATGGCATTGGACGTGTGTCCACCGCTGCCATCGAGTGATGAAGTGGTTCGCGAAGCACTACGACGTACCACATTGTGGGCTGCTCGGGCGCGTGCCGCCCACCGACGCACCGACCAATCGCTGTTTGGCATCGTGCAGGGCGGCATCAGCGAAACGTTGCGGCGAGAGAGCGCACAACAAATTGCTGCACTGCAGTTCGACGGCTATGGCATAGGCGGTCTCTCGGTGGGTGAAACGCGCGAGCAGATGTTGCCGGCACTCGCTGCTGCGATTGCCGAGTTGCCCGCGGATCAACCGCGTTATTTGATGGGGGTGGGTGATCCAGCGTCGATGATCGAAGCGATTGGTTTGGGCGTCGATCAATTCGACTGCGTGCTGCAAACTCGCCTCGGGCGACATGGTGCAGCCCTCACTGCGCAGGGCCGCGTGAACTTGAAGCGAGCCGAGTTCACCAAAAGTGACGAGCCCATCGACTCGACGTGTTCGTGCATGGTGTGCCGCAACCATACGCATGGGTATCTTCGGCATCTCTTCCAGGTCAATGAGCCGACCGCATCCCGACTGGTGTCATTGCACAACTTGGCGTGGACCATCGCACTGATGAATGATGCGCGCAGTGCCATCATCGCAGGTACGTTCGGCGCACTACGCAACCGCGTGCTTGAGGTCTGGGCGTAAGCGGGGTTGTGTTGCAGATGGCTCCACCGTCGCGATGCGTCAAGGTAGCGTAAGGAGCCATGTTCAGTCTCATCATCGCCGCAGAAGAAACCACCACCTCATCGGGCGGAGGGATCCTCTCACTCCTTCCCTTGGTCCTCATCTTCGTGGTGATGTATTTCCTGTTGCTGCGTCCGCAACGCAAGCGCCAGAAGGAAGCCGCTGCATTGCAGGGTGCAATCCAGATCAATGATTCGGTGCTCTTGACCAACGGCATCATCGGTGTGGTGACCGGCATCGAAGATCGCTTCTTGTGGGTGGAGATTGCCGAAAACGTGCAAGTGCAGGTGATGAAAGGCTCCGTTGGCAGTCGTGTCAACATGGATGGAACCCCGGTGGCGGTGCCGAAGCCTGAAAAGAAGTCAAAGAAGACCAAGGGCGACTCTGATGCTGGTAGCGCTGGTGCGAACAATAAGGACAAGCAGTAACTTCCCAGCCGAAGTGGCAGTAGTGGGGATTGTGCACGTTCGTTTATGAATCGTCGTCTCGTTGCGTCGCTCGTGGGCATCGTGCTCCTTGCCGCAATCGCCGTTGGATTCACCGTTGGTGCAGGTGACACGCCGTCGCTGGGCTTGGACCTGCAAGGTGGTGCATCCGTTACGTTGCAACCCGAGGGTGAATACGACGCAGTGTCGCTCGACGTTGCAGTGGAAATCATTCGCTCACGAGTGGACGCAATTGGTGTAGCGGAGCCTGAAATCATTCGCCAAGGCGACACCGTGGTGGTCAACTTGCCGGGCGTGAAGGATCAACAGCGGGCACTTGACATCATCGGCCGCACGGGTGATCTGCAATTGCGCCCCGTATTGCAATCTGGCAGCGTTGATCCAACGGCAGGTGCAGATACATCAACGGCAACCACGCTGCCCGAAACCGGCACCACGGTTCCTGATTCGGCACCAGATGAGGGCGGACCCGGCGAATCTCGTGGGCCGCGCCACGTGAATCGCATCACGGCCACCACGATCGCTGACGCAACGTCCACTGAAACATCCAGCGAGACCACCATCGCAGTCGACGCCTCCACCGAGACCACCGTGCCCGAAACCACGCAAGAAGCAACACCGATCAGTGCACCGCAAACAGAGTTGCCGCCCGGCACCGAAGTGTTGCTGGGCCGTGATGGCTCTGCGTATCTCGTCGGTCCCGTTGCAGCAACGGGTTTGGTGTTCGAAAACAATGCATCGGCAAACATTCAGGGTTCCAACTGGTCGGTGGTGGTGCAACTGCGCAACGGTGCCGAAGGTGCCGATGTGTGGAACGCGTTGACCGCCCGTTGCTTCGGTCGCGACGACACGTGCCCGACTGCGCAAATTGCCATCGTGCTCGACGGCGAAGTGATCTCGGCGCCAGTCGTGCAAGAACCGACATTCGCTGGTGGAGAAGTGCAGATCACGGGCAACTTCACCGAGCAGGACGCGCGAGACCTGGCGAAAATCCTCGAATTCGGCGCCGTGCCCGTCAAGTTCGTGGTGTCCCAGGTACAAACCGTGTCACCGACACTCGGTAGCGACTCGCTACGGGCCGCCATCATCTCCGGTTTGATCGGTTTGCTATTGGTGTTCTTGTTGATGCTGGCGTACTACAGGCTCGTTGCCGTCGTTGTGTTCGTCGGTCTCGCTGTTTCCATTGGTCTGCAGTTTTCCATCATCACGTATTTGTCCAAGACCAACGGTTTGGCGCTTTCGCTGTCGGGAATCGCCGGCATCATCGTGTCGATTGGTATCGCAGTCGACTCCTACATCGTGTTCTTCGAGCGCTTGAAGGATGAGCTTGCATCCGGTCGAACGCTGCGCAACTCGGCACAACGAAGCTTCGAAGGTGCCTGGCGCACCGTTCTGGCTGCCGACACGGTGTCGTTCCTTGCTGCCGCCGTGCTGTGGTGGCTCACCGTGGGGTCGGTACGCGGGTTTGCGTTCTTCCTCGGTCTTGCCACATTGGCCGACGTGGTGATCGTGTGGTTCTTCACACGCCCGGCGATGCTGTTGTTGGCGCGTAGCAAGTTCATGGTGAACAAATCAATGTTGGGCATCAAGCCAAAGGCAACGGCAGAGGTGGGGTCATGAGCGTTCGCGCAGGATTGGGGCGTCTCTATCGCGGTGAGACCACCGTTGATTACTACAGCAAACGCAAACCGGCATTCGTGGTATCCGCGGTGTTCATGCTCGCAACCGTCGTTGCTTTGATTCTTGGTGGCCTCAATCTGGGAATCGATTTCCGTGGTGGTGTGGCATGGGAGTCTCCGGTGACGGCCACGTTGAATGCCGACTCCGTACGCGACGTGCTCGAGGCCAACGGCATCGAAACCTCGAACGCAAAGATTCAGACCCTGCAGAGTGCCGATGGCGAACGTGTTCGCGTACAAGTTGGTGACCAATCCGACGAGGTGCGCGCAGCGGTGCAAACGGCAATCGCCGAACAGGCGAGTATCGAAGTGCAAGAGGTAAGCGTGGCAGCGGTGAGTTCCTCGTGGGGTCGCAGCATCACGGTCAAGGCCATTCGTGCACTCTTGGTGTTCTTCGTGCTCGTGTCGATGTACATCGCCTGGCGTTTTGAATGGAAGATGGCCATCGCTGCGATTGCTGCCATGGCCCATGACGTGTTGGTCTCCGTCGGTATCTATGCCATCTTCCGCTTCGAGGTGACGCCGGCAACGGTCGTTGCGTTCCTTACGATTCTTGGTTATTCGCTGTACGACACCGTCGTGGTATTCGACAAAGTACGGGAGAACATCGACCGATTCGCCACATCCAAGATGTCGATGGGCAACATCGTCAACGTGTCGTCCAACCAAGTGTTGGCTCGATCGCTCAATACCACGTTGTCGTCGGCGCTACCCGTGCTGTCGTTGTTGGTAGTGGGGTCGTTCATTCTTGGTGCCACGAACTTGCAGGAGTTTGCCATTGCGTTGTTGGTCGGCATGTTGACCGGCACGTATTCGTCGATCTTTATTGCGACACCGCTCTTGGCGGTGTTCAAGAATCGTGAACCGAAGTATGCGGGCGTCGCTCACAATGTTGCCAAAGGTGCGGAAATGGCGGCGCTCTATGAGCACACCACCACACGCGCGGCACAAAAGGCGGCCGCCGAATCGCAGGTGTCGCGTGACACAGCGGTACTGCGCAACACCTCGAGCAATGTGTTGACGCATCCGCCGCGGCCGCGTAAGCGTCGTCGCCGCTAAACCTCGCCGTCGTTGAACGGCGACTGTATCCATGTCGACGCTGATAAACAGCGTCGCGCGTAGACTCGCTCTATGGCAACCGGTTCCCGGGTGCTGCCGTGGCGGCGACAGCAGTCTGCAACATCGCACGAACTCACCCCGTTGCTTGCTGCTTATAAGCGTCGTCACCCCAAGGGGTCGATTGCGTCAATCAATCGCGCATATGACACGTCTCGCGAAGCGCACCGTCACCAAACTCGCACCACAGGGGAGTCGTACATCACTCATCCCGTTGCGGTGGCCAGCGTGGTTGCTGACATCGGTCTCGATGAAGCATCCATCATCGCCGCGTTGTTGCACGACGCCGTAGAAGACACCGAACTCACGCTCGCCGACATTACCGAAGCGTTCGGGGATGAAGTCGCCAGCATCGTGGATGGTGTCACCAAACTCGACCGATTGCAGTTCGACTCGCAGGAAGCCCAGCAAGCCGCCACGATGCGCAAGATGCTGGTGGCCATGGCGCGCGACCTGCGCGTGCTGATCATCAAGTTGGCCGACCGATTGCACAACATGCGCACGCTGGCGTCGAGCCCACCCGAGAAGCAACAGCGTGTGGCACAAGAGACGTTGGACATCTACGCACCGTTGGCGCACCGCCTCGGCATGCAGGAACTCAAGCAGCAACTGGAAGACCTGTCGTTTGCGGCGCTCTATCCGAAGCGATACGCAGAAGTGGAGCATCTCGTTTCAACTCGGGCACCGGAGCGCAACGTGTATCTCGCGCGAGTGCTCGGCCAGATCGACAAGATGCTCAGCGGGGTAAAGATCAAGGCTGAACTCACGTCCCGTGGCAAACATCTGTGGAGTATCTACGAAAAAATGGTGCAGAAGGGTCGCGAGTTCGACGACATCTTCGACTTGATGGCCGTGCGCATCGTGGTGGACGACGTGCGGGATTGCTACGGCGCACTTGGTGTGATTCACGGACATTGGAAGCCGGTAGTCGGACGGTTCAAGGACTACATCGCCATGCCGAAGTTCAACTTGTATCAATCACTGCACACCACCGTGGTGGGTCCGGATGGAAAGACCATCGAAGTGCAGATTCGGTCCCGCGATATGCACCAACGCGCCGAGTGGGGAGTCGCATCCCATTGGGCGTACAAGGATGCTGCAACCCCCCAAGAAGTGGAGTGGTTGAACCGCATCATCGACTGGCAGGGAGAAGTGTCAGACCCGCGTCAGTTCCTCGAAGGGTTGAAGACGGATCTCGAACAAGATGAGTTGTTCGTATTCACACCCAAAGGTCGGGTGGTCACACTGCCACTCAAGGCGACTCCCGTCGACTTCGCGTATGCGGTGCACACCGAAGTCGGGCATTCATGTGTGGGTGCGCGCGTCAACGGTCGGTTGGTATCGCTCAACTACTTGCTCGCTTCCGGTGACACCTGCGAAATCCTGACATCCAAAGCCGAAGGTACTGGACCATCGCAAGGATGGCTGGAGTTCGCCGCCTCCACCAAGGCAAGGAACAAGATCAAACAATGGTGGACGCGTGAGCAACTCGAGGACATGGTCGACGAAGGCCATGACGAGTTCGTCGAAGAACTACGGCGCGTCGGGTTGTCCATGCGCCGCATCGAAGGTTCGCCCGAACTTGCCCAAGAAATCACGGCGCTCGGCTTTGCCGACATCAACAGTCTGTTGGCGGCCATCGGTCAGGGCAAGGTGCCAGCACGCACATTGGTGGGTCGACTGGTGGAGGCTTTCCGTTCGCCCGATGCGTCGAATGAAGTGCCCGTTCTGCCCGCGATGCGCACTCGGTCGAACGTGGCGAAGGCCAAAAATGCTGTGTATGTCGAAGGCCTCGACGACATCCTCGTGCGACTGTCGAAGTGTTGTACCCCGGTGCCCGGTGATGACATCATGGGCTTCATCACGCGTGGGCGTGGTGTGACCGTGCACCGTGTCGATTGCGCGAATGCACTCTCGTTGATGTCCGAACAGTCGGCGCGAATCATCGATGTGGAGTGGGCCGATCTTTCCGCAGATGACACATTCGTGGCCGCCGTGGAAGTGGTGGCACTCGATCGCACACGTCTGTTGCGCGATGTTGCCAACGCCTTGTCGGATCAGCGTGTCAACATCGTCTCGTGTTCAACGCAAACAGGCACGGATCGTGTTGCGCGCATGCGGTTCGAGTTCGAGTTCTCCGACCCGAACCATTTGCAGGCCATGTTGCGCATGATCAAGAACATCGATGGTGTGTATGACGCGTACCGACTGCTTCCCGGTACTGCGGATGCAGGGGATATCGGTTCTTCGCATCCGTCCGCCAACTAACCTTGGTTCGTGCCGACTTTTGCAACGAGTCCCGGCACCCGTGACATCCTTGCGCCGGACGCCGCACGTTGGCGTCACTTTCAGCAGGTGTTTGCCGACGTAGTCGAATCAGCGGGTTTTGCGCACATCATCCCACCGATGTTCGAAGACCTCGGCGTGTTCCTGCGGGTTGGGGAGACCACCGAGATCGTCACGAAGGAGATGTACGACTTCGAAGACAAGGGTGGTCGTCGAGTTGCATTGCGACCCGAACAGACGGCCAGCGTGTGTCGAGCGTTCGTGGAACATCGACCAGTGGTGCCGTGGAAGGTGTGGTACGCCGGCCCGAACTTCCGCTACGAAAAGCCGCAACAAGGGCGGTACCGCCAGTTCGATCAGGTGGGCATCGAAGTTCTGGGGGTGGATGATCCACAACTCGATGCAGAAGTCATTGCGCTCGCCGTGGAGTTTTATCGACGCCTCGGTTTGCAGGGAGTGTCGTTGTCGCTGAACTCACTCGGTGATTCGGGGGATCGCGATCGCTATGCAGCCGCGTTGCGCACACACTTCCAAGCCAATGTGGATGCTCTTTCCGAAGAGAGTCGGGTGACGCTCGAACGTAATCCGTTGCGGGTACTTGATTCCAAACGCCGAGAAGATGCACCGCTCATCGCTGCTGCACCACGAATGGCAAATCACCTGAGCGACGCCGCCGCAGCACATTTCGTGGCCGTGCAGTCGGCGTTGCTCGCGGCAGGAGTGAAGTTTGCCGTTGATGATCGCTTGGTGCGCGGGCTCGACTACTACCGTCGCACCACGTTTGAGTTCGTGTCCACTTCGCTCGCCGCTGCGCATACGGCAATCGGTGGTGGCGGTCGCTACGACGGCCTCGTTGCCGAACTCGGCGGCCCCGATACTCCCGGTATCGGCTTTGCACTGGGGCTCGATCGCACGCTCCTGGCGTGTGACGCCGAAGGAGTGTTTGCAGCGCCTGCATCGCGCGTCGACGTGTTCGTCGTTGATGCAGTCGGAGGCTCGGCTGCCACGGCTATCTGTGCAGAACTTCGGGCAGCGGGTTTCGGCGCCGATCGGGCCTATGACGAAAAGAGCATGAAGTCGCAAATGAAGTCGGCGGATCGCTCTGGTGCAAAAGTGGCAATCATCGTGGGGGAAGACGAACGCACCGCGGGTGCTGCAATTCTGCGTACGATGGAAGACGGTTTGCAGCAAACGGTGCAGCGTGGCGATCTCGTCGCGACAGTGCGCCGAATGCTTGGCCGCTGAACATCCATGACCACCTCCACCACTCTGCGCTCCCATACTTGTGGCGAGCTCACTGCTGCCCATGTGGGCACCCAGGTAACGCTTGCTGGTTGGGTATCGCGACGCCGCGAGCATGGCGACAAACTTGCATTCGTCGACCTGCGGGACTTCTCGGGCGTGATGCAGTGCGTCATCGACGATGGTGCCGATGCACGAAGTGAATGGGTGGTGCAAATTACGGGCACCGTCACTGCTCGACCAGCAGGCACCGTAAACGCCAATCTGCCCACGGGTGAAGTCGAGCTCACCAACTGCACGCTGACGGTGTTGAACGCGGCAGAACCGCCGCCTTTCCCCATCGATCAGCGAGCCGACGAAGTCGACGAAAACATTCGTCTGAAGTATCGCTATTTGGATGTACGTCGTGAGCGTATGCAGCGCAACCTACGCCTGCGCGCAAGCGTGAACTCGGCGATTCGCACGGCGATGGAGTCGCAGGGCTTCGTGGAAGTAGAAACGCCGCTGCTCATGCCGTCCACACCTGAAGGTGCGCGTGAATTCTTGGTGCCCTCCCGAAAAGAGCCCGGGTCGTTTTACGCGTTGCCGCAGTCGCCGCAGTTATGGAAGCAGTTGCTCATGGTCGCGGGCATGGATCGCTACTACCAAATCGCGCGTTGCTTGCGCGACGAAGACTTGCGCGCCGATCGTCAGTATGAATTCACCCAACTCGATGCCGAAATGAGTTTCGTCAGCAAAGACGACGTGCTCGAGGCCATCTCGCGCACGGTGCTCACCGCTGCACATGCAGCAACTGGTGCGACACCTCCGCCCATCGAGCGCATCACCTGGCACGACGCAATGAATCGTTTCGGCACCGACAAACCCGACCTGCGTTTTGCAATGGAACTCGTCGAACTTACGGCGGTGTTTTCGAGCACGGAGTTCAAGGCGTTTGCCTCCGCGGCTTCGATCAAGGGCATTCGTGTGGATGGCACAACGTACCCAGAGGCAGCGGCCATGGGGCGCAACAAGTTGGACCAACTCACCGATCGTGCCAAGCAGTTGGGCGCCAAGGGTTTGGTGTGGATGAAAGTCGGTGACGGCAACACGCTGGAGTCGCCGGTGGCCAAGTTCTTGACCGATGCAGAAAAAGCCGCACTTGTCGCAGCACTCT
>JBEDEI010000076.1:0-4431 GCA_041175765.1 Actinomycetota bacterium
AACTTACAGGATGCTGATCGTCAAGTACGTTTCGGTCATGCGCGGCACGCCGTTCATGAAGGCTCGCTATCGCTCGCAGAGTTCTGCCGCACGGAGCGCTTGCGACTGGCCGTTGACACCATTCGCTATGTGAGTCACTGGATCACTCCAGTAGGTGAGAAACGTCGTTTCGACACCCGATTTTTTGTGGCGGTTGCACCACCAGAACAGGATTTACTACACGATGACATTGAAACGATTGACAGTCTGTGGGTTACGCCTAGTGACGCACTGAGCCGAGCTCGACGTGGCGAGTTGGCAATGATTCCTCCAACCGTTGCGAACTTGGAGTTTCTCGCACCCCACCACAGCACCCGCGACGCAGTGGCTGCCGCACAGTCCATCGGGGTGCCCACGCCAATCTTGCCCAAACTGCGCTACGACCAGGATGGACGAGTGGTGGGAATCGTGTTTCCAGACGATCCGCTGTACTCGCAGTTGCCGTAGTTGTGCAGCGCTGATCACTGCATTGACCACTGGGTTGATTCGTGGGTTGTTTATTGGGGCTTTTTGCCCAGCGCAATTTCTACCGACTCAAGTAAGCGTGCCGAACAGCCGGCCATCTCTCCGACGGGAACCGTCGATGCGATGATGAGACCGGCGATGTTGCGAAAGGCATCTGCTGCTTTCGACGAGCCGCTGAGCGCAACTGGCTCACCCGTGTCGCTGCCGTGGGCAACTGCATTTTCGATCGGGATCTGGCCGAGCAGTTCAGCACCAATTTCGTGCGCCAGTGTTGCACCACCGCCTTCACCAAAGAGCGGGTATGTGGTGTCGTGTTCGCAAGTGAAGTGGCTCATGTTTTCGATCACGCCAGCGATTCGCAGAAAACTACGTTGGGCCATATCTGCAGCACGAATCGCCACCTTCTGTGCAGAGACTGCCGGTGTGGTGACGATGATCAAGTCGGTTCGTGGCAGCATGCGCGCCAAACCCATCTGGACGTCGCCGGTACCTGGTGGCATGTCGATCAACAAATAGTCGAGATCACCCCAGTGCACATCGTTGAGGAACTGCTCAACGGCCTTCGTCAGCATCAGCCCACGCCACATGAGTGCCGTGCTTTCGTCTTCTACCAACATTCCCGTACTCACCACTTTGAGTACGCCGCTACCGACGACACGCTCGTGTGGAATGATTTTCGGTTTCTCTCCATCATTGATGCGTCGTGCCTCGAGACGATCAGCCATGCCCAACATGCGTGGAATAGAAAAACCCCAGATGTCGGCGTCAAGAACACCAACCACATGACCTTGAGCGGCAATTGCCACGGCGAGGTTTGCGGTCACGGAACTCTTACCGACACCACCTTTGCCGCTGGCTATTGCCAAGACGCGAGCCGAGGTGGGTACGGCGGTGTCTGTCGCGTTCTCGCGTGCATTCCAACGTGCTTTGGTCATCACTGCGGAGCGTTCTTCGGCATCCATCTCGCCCCAGTTGATTTTTACCTTGCTGACACCAGGATGCGTCTCCAGCCGGGACTCGATGTCGTTCTTTATCTGAGCGCGCAACGGGCAGCCCTTGATGGTGAGTTTTACGCCAATCGTGACGAGGCCATCGGGGGTGACATCTACATCCGTCGCCATTCCGAGGTCGACGATGTTGGCGCCCAGCTCGGGGTCGATTACGGCCCGCAGTAAGTTGCGAACATCATCCACCGCCGGTGGGGCGACATCGCGTCTCGGCATGCCCTCAACCTACCGATGTGCGGTCTTTCACCGACTTCTTTGCGCAGTGCTTGTTATCACGGCCCTTGGGGCGATAGTTTGACCATGACATGATCACCATCACGCCCGCCGCTGCCACCAAAGTCAAACAATTGCTGGAGACCGAAAATGCTTCCGAGCTCGCCCTGCGCGTTGCAGTGCGTCCTGGTGGTTGCTCGGGTTATTCCTATGAAATGTATTTTGATGGAGACTTTACGGCCGAAGACAAAGTACAAACCTTTGGTGACGTGAAAGTGGTGGTCGACCCTGCCTCGGCGCAGTTGTTGACCGGTGCCAGCCTCGATTACGCGGATGGCTTGAACGAGTCGGGTTTCAAGATCACGAACCCCAATGCCAACCGCACCTGCGGTTGTGGTCAAAGTTTCAGCTGAATCATCAGCTGAATTATCACCTGGGGCTGTGAGCCCCACTGCAGTTGAGCGCGGTATTAGCCAAGCACTGACTGCAGCTCGACTTCGTCAAAAACTGCATCAAGTCGGGCGGTCACGATGCCCTGACGGTCGGTGACAAAAAGTGCAGGTTCGTATTTCATAAAGACCGCATTCACAGCCGGGGCAATCCGTGTGGCATTTTGATCGGCGTATACCTCGGCATGAATGAATGTGTAGGCATTCGTGTTTTGCGACCGTGCGGTAACGAGCGCCTCGAGTGCGGGAGCACACGTGCCAGTGGCGCAGTGCGCGGGTGTACCGACGAGGTAGGCGATTGGTGTATTCAACGTGAGTGCCTCACGCAACGTGAACTCATGCATTGGGCAAGGCTCTGGTTGGCGAGTGCATATGGGGTTGACCCCACGCGCATCGGCGAAGGTTGGTGTATCGAATGGCGGCAACGGGTCGCCAATTCCAGGAACTTGAACTTCGTTGCGATCAAAAACTTGGAACGCCGCACCCTCGCTGGGGCCGCCGTCGAGCACGAGCCGATAGAACCCGGGCTCATTGATGGTTAAACGAAACGGCCAGTACGGAGTCGCCAGGTTTTTGTCGTGACGCGGTGCAACGAGGTCGTCAACGAGGAGCTCGTCACGTTCACCCTCCATTCGGTAGATCCGAGCGGTCAATTCAGTTGGCGTGCCAATGTTGCCATCGGTGGTCAAGAGACCTCCGTTGCTTGCCAGCGAGATCGGCATACGAACCTGGCCCACAGTAAGAATCTGGGGAAATCGTTGCACGATCTGCACATCGCCGGGAAGTTGTGCGTTTCCAGTCGCGCGTCCGCATCCCACGAGCGTGGAGCCTGCCGCTGCTGCAGCTGAGCCAGCAAGCACCATGCGGGCAGACTCGCGCAGAAATGCGCGTCGTGATGTGGAAGTCACGACGCAAGGGTAATGAGGCGTTACCCACGCCGAGCGGGTCTAGCCTTGTGACTATGGCAGCACCAATCGGTCCGTATACACCCGTCGTTCGAGCAGGGGATTGGATCATCGTGTCCGGTCAACTTGGATTGCGCGATGGCAGCATCGTGGAAGGTGGCGTCAAGGCCCAGACCACACAAGCAATGACGAATCTGCGCAATCATTTGGACGGTGTTGGCGCCAAGTTGAGCGATGTCGTGAAGACGCTGTGCTTCCTGACCGACATGGATACCTTTGCCACCTTCAACGAGGCATACATTGCAGGCTTTGGGTCGCATCGACCAGCACGCAGCACGATTGGGGTTGCATCGTTGCCCGCAAATGGCGCCGTCGAAATCGAAGCATGGGTGTACTTGCCGCAAGGATCAGCCAAGAAGTCGGCGAAACCGAAAGCCAAGAGTCCAGTCAAGAAGCCAGCCAAAAATCCAGCCAAGAAGTCGGCATCCCGCCGCAAGAAATAGCGACATGCTTGGCGCAGTGATACTCGTGGTGTTCTTGTTGGCTTTTCCTATCCTTGTCGGCATGGGTACTGCGGTGATTGCCGCAATTCTTGGCGAAACGCTTCATCGTGATGCCCGCAAACGCAACGATGCGAGCGAGTTGCTCGAGCTCAACACCTGAGTGTGTCGTTGCCAGTAACTCCCGATCTCGTCATTCACTCGGCGAGGCTGCTCGCCACACTCGACGACAATCGTCGTGAGTTAGGCAACGGTTGGGTAGCAATCACCAATGGATTGGTATCGGCAGTTGGCACGGGAACACCACCAACCGCCCGAACATCGATTGATGCCAGTGGTTGTTTGGTAACACCCGGTCTGATCAACGTGCACCACCACCTGTACCAAAACTTGACACGTGCATATGGTCCGATGACGAACTCGGCACTGTTCGGTTGGCTGCGCACGTTGTACCCACTGTGGTCTGCACTCAACGAAGAGTCAGCGCACGTGTCGGCCTGGGTGGGGTTGGCAGAGCTGGCGCTGGCAGGTTGCACGACGTCCTCGGATCATCTCTACGTGCACCCGCGCGGTGGCGGCGACTTACTGTCGAGTGAGATTGCCGCCGCACGGGACCTCGGCGTGCGCTTTCATCCGACATACGGATCGATGTCATTATCGGAAAAAGACGGTGGGCTGCCACCTGATGACGTGGTGCAGGAGCATGACGAAATTTTGGCAGCAAGCGAGCGAGCGGTGGCCACACATCACGATGCCAGCCATGGCGCAATGACTCGGGTGGCACTTGCACCGTGTTCTCCATTCAGCGTCACCAAGCAACTGATGGTCGACTCGGCAATCCTTGCAGAACGCC
>JBEDEI010000077.1:0-4071 GCA_041175765.1 Actinomycetota bacterium
TCACCGATGGTGACGCATGGTTTCTGGACAACGGCGAATCCACTCACAAGTTTGCCGGCACATTGCGCGGTGTCGGGACGGCAACGGCACCACTGCACCTCGTGCGAGTGGATCTTGCCACGGGTCGAGTGTCGCTCACCGAGATTTGTGGGCTCGCTGGTGGCGTCGTCGCGAATCCACCACTTGTCGACGTGCAGCGAAACATGGTGGTGGGCTTTGACTCTGGCAACGGCGTACTTGCAGGCTTTGCCTATGACGGGCAAAAAGTGCGTAAGGTGTGGTCAGTCGACCAGAATCATGGATCGCACATGGTGCTGTATCCCGAAACGGGAGAGTTCGTCAGTGCCCATCACGATGCTGAGCGCGGAGTGGAGCAAGTGGTGGTGCGCGATATCTCGACTGGTAGTGAGATTGCCCGTGCAGATACGGGTTCGCCGATTCAGTCGGTGGTGTTTCCGGCGTGCGGAACTCGTCGGGATTTCTATTGGTGCAGCATGCTGACGGTGAGTCGAGTCACCGTAGAGTCACGAAGTCATTCCGCGTAAGCCCACCAAGTGGCGGGCGTACTCAATTTCCCCCATGTGTCGTAGAGCGTGTTGGTAGATCCAGCACTCCAGACCATCCAACACTGTGATGCCTGCATCACCGCCAACACGTGCAGAAAAGGTCGTGGCAATCTGGGCTGGATACGGTTTGGCAAATATCACTCGGTCGAGGTCGGCGGGGGTGAGTTGTGCCAACCAGGATTCGACTCGTGCGAATACCTGCGACATGTAGTCCTTGAATGCGGAGTAGTCACCAATCTGCTGATGCACCATCTCTTCCACAGTGCGGTGCTTGCCGTGGTCATTGATGGCGGGGTTCACGCGTTGAGCCCAAGAGTCATCCCAGAGTGGTGCCTTTCCGTTGAGCAACATCAACGAGGCGTCGATCATGTTGACGATGTGGAACAAACTAAAGGCAATCGGAAGCACATCTTCGCGCTCTTTGTAGTTGACGTGGTGCAACTCCATCGTTGCGGTGGCGTCTTCGTAGAGCGAAAAAATTGCACGCATTCTGCGTCGGAGTGAGTCGAGCACGACATCAGCCATAGCGAGAGCGTAGTTTGCCAACGTATCGCGCTACCTGCCGGTCGCCAAGCGGCGTGCAGAAGGTAATTAGTGCTGAGCGGGAAGGATTACTGAACGCCCCTCGGTGGTGGTCGTGACCTGAATGTTCTGGTGGTACACGTTGCTGAGGAGGGCCGGAGTCAGTACCGACTGAGGATCGCCACTGGCAACACAACGACCCTCGTGTAGCACGACCACGCGAGTGGCAAACCGCATGGCGACATTGAGGTCATGTAACACTGCAACCACGCCACGGCCTTCGTCTACGAGTGTGCGAGCAATGGCTAAAAAGCGTTCCTGCTGACCGATATCCAACACTGCAGTCGGCTCGTCGAGGAGCAGAAGCGGTGTGTCTTGGGCGAGTACCCGCGCCATCGAAACACGTGCTTGTTCGCCGACAGAGAGTGTTTGATATGTGCGTTTTTGTAGTGCTGTGACTTCCAGTCGTTGCATCGCAGACTCGATTCGCTCATCGTCGTTGCCGTCTAGCCATGGGCCTCGACCCATCGCCACGATTTCACGAACGGTAAAGGGGAAGGAAATTGCTATCTGTTGTGGCAATACTGCACGGAGTCGCGCCAACGTTTTCGGAGTCATGGTGGCAATGTTGTTTTCGTTTATCGCCACCAATCCACCAGCAAGCGGGAAGTCACCGGAAAGCGCACCCAGCAGTGTGGACTTTCCCGCGCCATTCGGTCCGAGTACCGCCACCAATTCGCCAGTTGTTACTTCCAGTGATACATCGTTCAACAGAGTCGTGTTGGTACGTGTGACCACCAGATTCTTGGCGACGATGGTCGTGCTCATGCCCAACCACCTTGACTACGACGAGTACTGCGGAGGAGCAACAAAAAGAACGGTGCACCGATGAGAGCGGTAACGACTCCGAGCGGTAATTCTGCTGGTGATAGGAGTGTTCGTGCCGCAAGATCGGCAAGCAATGTGACCGTTGCACCGAGGAGTGCTGCGGTCCACAGCAGGTGTCGATGGCGTGGGCCCAAGACGATGCGCATGATGTGTGGCACGAGTAGACCCACGAATGCAATCATGCCCGTTGCCGCCACGGCGCTTGATGCCAACAAGCCAACGACAGCGATGGCTTGCAGACGCACGGGCTCGACCCGAACCCCTAGGTGAGACGCTGGTCGGTCTCCGAGTGCGAGCGTGTCGAGTACGCGTGCAAACTTGGCGCTCACCAACATGCCGAGCAATGCCAACGGAATCACGACCCCCACGGCTTTCCACGTTGCCAGACCCAGGGTGCCGAGGCTCCAGAATGTGACTGAGCGCAGTTCATCGTCGTCGGCAACGAAGACTGCAAAGCCGATGACCGCACCTGCAAAGGCGTTGATGGCAATACCCGTCAAGATCAGTGTGACAACTTCGGTCTTTCCGTCGGAACGCGACAGGACGTACACCAATGCAGTGGAAAGCGTGCCACCAATGAACGCAGCAATCTGTACACCGAGTGGGAGTTGATTGAGACCCACGATGATGGCAATCACCGCACCAACCGCAGCACCTGCAGAGACACCGACCGTCGCTGGCTCTGCCAGTGGGTTGCGAAAAATGCCCTGCATGATCACGCCCGCCACTGCCAGGCTTGCGCCAACGATCACCGCCAGCACGACGCGGGGTAGGCGAACCTGCCAGAACACGTTGTGCGCGACGAGATCGGTCTCACCACGTTGCGGCCCGTCACCGATGATGCGCAGGAGATCCGTGAGTGAAATCTGAAATGCACCAGAGGCAAGCGAAAGCAGCACGGTAACGACCAGCAACGCGGCAAGAAAGACCGCTACGGCTGGAAGGCTGGTGCGACGTGCGTTGCTCATGTGTCGGTGTTGTACACGCTGAGCAGCTCGGCCAATCGTGTGATTAACGCGCCTGTGCGTGGACCAAATGAGAGTAGTAGGTCGTCGTCGACTGCGATCAGTGCGCGCGCCTGTGCTGCGCGCGTGCTGGAAACTCCGGGGAGGGCCAACAGCCCATCGATTCCACCCACGGAATCGAGGCCACGCGTCATGACGAGCAATACATCGGGGTCGGCCTGCACGATTGCCTCGGCAGTGAGGGGAGTGAATGCCGAGAGCCCGTTATAAGCACCAACGTCGATGGCGCCGGCAGCCGCCAGTAACTCATCTGCACCAGAACCCGAACCTCCGAGGAGGTAGACCGACGCAGTACCGCGCACGTACAGAAACGCCACCCGTGGTGCAGATGTGTAAGCACCGACGCTGCGAAGTGCATCATCTATCGCCGCTTTGCTTTGTGCAATGAGTTGCCGACCTGCTCCCGGTATGCCGAGTGCCTGTGCGATGAGTGTCACGCGCTCGGGAAGAGCAGACAGCGACCACACCTCAGGCGCGATAACGACGGGTACTCCGGCCGCGCGGAGTTGGGCAATGACTTCTGGTGGTCCAGTTCGTGTATCACCGATGACCACGGTGGGACGCAGTGACAACACGCTCTCTGCGCTGATGTCGTGACCACTACTGACTTCCGCCACCTCGGCAAGGGAGGCAAGCGTGGTGGTGGCGTCACGCCCAATGATTGCAGTACTCAAACCCAGTGACACCACGATCTCGGCAATGGCTTCGTTCAACACAATGATGCGAGAAGTATCGGTGACTTGCACCACAACGTTGTCGGCACCAGTAATTGACGTAGGCAGCACGGCCTCTTCAGGCTTGACTAGGGGGAGTGGAAAGTCTTGCGACAGAATGAACTGTGCATTGCCTGCAGAAGGTTCGGTTGCATCGGCACAGCCAGCCAACACACTGATGAGCAACGAGCCCGCCAACCACACCCGCCGTGACATCGGCTTCAAGGGTATGAGCCGAGATGCAGTGCACCGAAGCCAGAGGCTGAGACGTTGGTTACTTGCGTGTGGTGTGCTCATGGCCTTGAGTGCATGCGCGGGGAATGACACTCAGGTGGCTGTCTCGCTGGCCGTATCGAC
>JBEDEI010000078.1:0-2748 GCA_041175765.1 Actinomycetota bacterium
GTAGCGTGATGAGTCGCGCCCGAGTGGCTCAGTGGTAGAGCAACGCACTCGTAATGCGTAGGTCGCGGGTTCGATTCCCGCCTCGGGCTCTGCGCTAGTTCGTTTCCCAACGAACTTCAACGGTGACGGTAACTTCTTGCGTACCAAGATCGATCACCGTGGCTGCACTCTCTGCCATTACATCGGCCTTACCCATCACCGACACATTGGATGGTGCTGCCAGTTCGGTGAGATACACCAAATCTCCAAGTTCCACGCCAAGCAGTTCGGCGTACGCCTCTGCCTTTGCGCGGGCTTTTTCCACCGCATCTTTGCGGGCTTGCTCGGCACCACTCGTCGCATCATCCACCACGGGATAGGTGGAATTGATGGAGAGATTCGCGCCACCCACGGCGACCAGTGCATCAACTACCGCACCAGCGTTCTCTGCATCACGAATCAATACGTCAAATACTTGGAACGCGCGATAACCGATGAGCTTCTGTCCTTCGGACTCCGTGTAGCTGTACTCCGGATTGACCGACAGCGTCTGGGTTGCAACATCAGCCTCGGCAATACCCACGTCTTTCAGTGTTGAGCGCACCAAGTCGGCCGTTGTGGAAGCTTGTGACAGCGCTATCTCGCCCGACTCGGCAAGCACACTGACGGAAAGCGAGAGTCGTACTGCATCGGGCACAACATCGGCAACACCGGTGGCTTGCACGGTAATGCCTTGGGCCAGGGCATCGTCACCGATGTTGACCGTCTCGCCACAGGCACTCAACACAAACACACTGCATGTCAAAATCGCTATTGCACGAAGTTTTCGCATGGCCTTACCCTACCGAAGTAGACTTTTGAGTGATGTTGGCAGCAGTTCCTTGGCATTGGTGGCTTGGCGCAGGATTGCTCGTCGCCGGCATTGGTGCAGTGGTCTCACTCGTCGCTGGGTATCTACGCGCAGTGGAAGCAAAGAAGCATCCCACACGCGCACAACGGCGCGCGCAACAGCAGCAACAGTAAGGGTCGGTAGCGCAATGGGCGCTCTTCGTGATGCACTCTTTTCCTCGTCTTTGGCAAGCGGCCTGCTGGCACGCACACACTTTCCAGTGAACGGCCAACTTCACTGCGCGGTCTCCGGTGGGCCTGATTCGCTGGCTCTGTTGTTGTTGGCTGTGCGAACCGAACAGTCGGTGGTCGCCTGGCATGTGGATCACGGCTTGCGTAATGACTCCGCAGCCGAGGCCGACTTCGTTCGCGAGATTGCCGCAACACTCGCCGTGCCGTGTGAAACACGTTCAGTGCACATTACTGATGGGTCGAATCTTGAGGCTCGCGCTCGCGATGCTCGCTACGGCGTGTTGCCACCTGATGTACTTACCGGTCACACCGCTGACGACCAGGCAGAAACGGTTCTCATCAACCTGCTGCGCGGCTCAGGGACTGCCGGGCTTGCCGGAATGCGCGCAGAGCAGCGCCCCATCCTTTCCTTGCGACGACACGAGACACATGATCTCTGCCGTGCACTCGGGGTAACACCACTGCATGATCCGATGAATAGCGACGTGCGCTTCCAGCGCGTGCGTATTCGCGAAGAACTTCTGCCTTTGTTGGGCGATATCTCCCGCCGCGACATCGTGGACGTGCTCGTGCGCCAGGCACACATTTTGCGCGAGGACGATGATGTACTCGAGGAACTTGCCGCGATGCTCGATGCCACTGACGCCAAAGCGCTGAGTGCTGCACCTGTCGCGCTTGCTCGGCGGGCAATTCGCCAATGGTTGGCGAATCCCAAACCACCCGACCTCGCCACGGTGGAGCGTGTGCTCGCTGTTGCACGTGGTGACGCTGCAGCATGCGACATTGGTGAGGGACGCGAAGTGCGTCGCAGCCATCAACGGCTCGGAATTCGCTCACCAAACATGATGTAAGGTATTGCTCCGATGTCACAGAAACTCCGCGGAAAATGGGCGCTTGGTATCCAGCCTCGTGATTTGATCTGGATTATCAAGGATCAACTCGCCATCTGCGAGCGACCCGGCGGGTACGGCACCAGCCATCGCAAAGTGCGCCGGCAAGAAGAAGTCATCTGGCTTCGCGAAAATGATTTTCACTGCATTGTGAACATCAGTAGTGCTCCGCATAACTTGCATACCTACGACGAATTGGGAATGCCCTACCGACATACACCGCTACTGACGAGTGACAATGTTGACGAGTGGTGTCGTATGTTCTTTGGTGAACTCAACGGGTTGCTTTCTGCAAACACGCGAACCATGGTGCATGCAGAAGAAGTTGGCGATCAGCTTGTTGGCATCATGGGTGCCTACTTGCGTTGGCTTGGTGTCGTGAAAGAACCCACGGATGCGGTCACACTGATCGAACGACTCACGAATCGGCCGCTTGAGCCAGCATCCCGCGCACTGATCTTTCGAGTGCACGAATTGCGTAACGCGTAGGGTTCGCACCCACCGCCATCTTTCAGTACTCTGAACGACATGTCCGAACAGCGTCTGCTGGTGATCGGCGTTGGCAGTGAACTTGGTTCGCTTGCCACTTCATTGCTGGAACGAGACGAACGTTTTACCGACATCGTGGGTATCGATGTGCATCCACCTCGCCGGCGTTTGCGTCGTACCAACTTCGCCCGCGTTGAACACGATGATCACACCACTTTCGTACAACGAATCATCGGGCACCGACCAGATGTCGTCGTGCATTTGGGGGTGTGGGAGCCCCACGCACGACTCGGCACGGATGACGCTCGTG
>JBEDEI010000079.1:0-4338 GCA_041175765.1 Actinomycetota bacterium
GTGCCGAGTGAACCATTCACGCTGCAAGACATGGCCGATGATGCAATCGCCGTCCTCGATCACTACGGGATTCGTGACGCACACATCGTGGGGGCCTCGATGGGTGGTGCAATTGCGCAAATCGTCGCAGTGAAATACCCCGAACGGGTGCGTTCGCTCACGCTCGCCTGCACCGCATGTCGAAATCAGCCTTGGCGCACGGAGCTCTTGCGACATTGGTCCAACACCGCTGAGGCCCGCGGAATGCGTGAGTGGGCGGACGACTCCATGCGCTGGCTCGTGGGGCCGCGATCATTTCGACGACTCGCGCCTGCCATCGGCTGGCTTGGGCCTCTGGCGACATTCCGCCAATCAGCAGGCTTCAACCAACAGGTTGCGGCGATTCTCGACACGGACGACTCGATGGTCGCCGAGCTTTCCAATATCACGGTGCCGGCACTGGTGGTGGTCGGAAACCAGGACATCCTCACCCCACGTGCAGACAGTGAGGAAATTGCCGAGCGGATTCCACAGGCAGAACTCGTGGTGATCTCGGGAGCTGCACACGGGCTCATGGTCGAGCATGCGTCAACGTTCAATCAGATCGTTGTCGACTTCATCGAACGTACCGAACACGGCAGTAGGTCTGCAGCCAAGGCAAGTTGATTGACGATGCGTGTCGTCATCGTTGGTGCCGGTGTAAGCGGTCTGACTGCGGCTCGCGCCCTCGTGTCGGTGGGCCACACGGTTACCGTGCTGGACAAGGGGCGATCACCCGGCGGCCGCTGTGCAACTCGTCGAATTGGCGAGGCGGTCCTCGACCACGGGGCACAGTTTTTCACTGCTCGAAGCGACGACTTTCTCCGGATCGTGGATGAGTGGTTGCAAGCAGATGTTGCCCGCGAATGGTGCAGAGGTTTCGGAGACGGCGATGGGCATCCCCGTTACTGCGGCACGCACGGCATGACGACCATCACCAAATACTTGGCGCGTGGAATCGATGTGCAGTGTTCGCACATGGTGTTCACTATCGAGCGTGCTGCATCACAATGGCGTGTGCACCGCGATGACGGCAGCTTTCTTGATGCAGATCAAGTGGTGATTACCTGTCCGGTGCCACAATCCATGGCGCTGCTCGTGGGGGCCAACGTGCCGGTTCCCGATGGCATTCGCACGATTGAATACGACAAAACGATCGCTGCTCTCGTGGTGGTGGAGGGTGACACCAATGTCGCAATTCCCGGTGGCATACAAAATGCCGATACGACATTCTCTTTTGTTGCCGATAATCAGACCAAGGGCATCAGCCCGCAGCGAGCACTAACGCTGCACTGCACGCCATCATTCAGCGAGGCCCACTGGTGGAACGACACAGCGCTCACCCACGGACTGGTTATGGAGCGCGCGCAAGCATGGATCGGCAGCGCAACGGTGGTCGAACATCAACCAAAGCGATGGCGAATGGCTACCCCACGGACCACATGGCAGGAACGATGCTGGTCGCATGACGGCATCGTTCTTGCTGGTGATGCATTCGCCGGGCCGAAAGTGGAAGGAGCCGTGCTCTCCGGCTTGGCTGCGGCGCAGCGTGTGTTGAGTTAGTTCGTCTGCTGTGTGATCTACAAATCAACGAGCGAGTCGAGCAACGCACGCGGGGCGCGTCGCAATGCTTCAGTGGCGGCACTTGCCGGCAACTTTGCGCACTCGGCTTCGGCGATGGCCACATAATCACGAGCCGACTCAAGCGCTGCGGCCAATCCACCACCATTGCGCACGATCTTCAATGCCTTCGTGCGCTCCTTGGCAGTGAGTGGGGAACCGAGCAAGTCAAAGAGTTCGCGTGATTCGGCAGTTTCGGCAGCCAGAGTCAACAACACCGGGAGCGTGTAGACGCCCTCTTCCATGTCGTGGCCTGCCGGCTTACCCAACTGTTCATCGGTGGCGATGATGTCCAGTACGTCGTCAACAATTTGGAACACCATGCCGTACGCATCCGCGACGTTGGTGATGGTATCGGTTGTCGCCCGCGAATGACCGGCAACGAGTGCGCCGATGCGAGCAGAGGTGGCAAAGAGAGAAGCTGTCTTGCCTTGAATACTCACGAGATACGAAGGCACGGTACGCCCGCGATCGTAGGTGTGGCGCAGTTCTTCAACCTGGCCTTCACACAGGCGACCGATGGTGCGTGCCAATAAACCCGATACTTCGTTACCGAGCGATGCGGCAATCTCCGATGCACGGGCCAACAAAAAGTCACCGGCCACGATGGCCTGCAGGTTGCCCCATTTTGCGTTCACGGTTTCCACACCGCGACGGGTTGTGCTCTCGTCCATCACATCGTCGTGGTACAGCGAACCGAGATGCACCAACTCACACGCAATGGCGCCTTGAACAACTTCGGGGGCAACAGGTGTGTCCGTACCCACTTGCGCTGCAGCCACGGCCAATACCGGGCGCAAACGTTTTCCACCGGCCACGATGAGATGCGACGCAATCTCGGTGAGATACGCATCGCTCGTTTGCACGGAGGTGCGGAGAGCAGCTTCAATCCGCTCGCGGTCGCCTGCCATCAACGGCAACTCGAGCAAGGGTGACACGAGATTCACGCTTTCAGGCTATTCGTGGCACATCCCCGCGCCCATACGCAACGCGCAATGATGCAGGATTCCGAGTGGACAGACGTCACAAAGTGCCATATTGCGTGCGTGTCTATGGTGCGACTCGTATCACGAGCTCGTCACAAAGAGCCGAGTGGGGTCGGGGGTACACTTTCCCTAACGACCTCAAGTCCCTCATTTTCAACAAGGTGGTAAGAGCAGTGTTCGAACGTTTCACCGATAGGGCCCGAAGAGTGGTCGTGTTGGCACAAGAAGAAGCGCGGCTCTTGAACCACTCCTATATCGGTACCGAGCACATCTTGCTTGGGCTCATCCATGAGGGAGAAGGCGTCGCCGCCAAGGCGCTCGAGGCGCTCAACATCTCCCTCGAAGCCGTGCGTGCACAGGTAGAGGAAATCATCGGCCAAGGTGGGTCGTCCCCGTCAGGGCATATTCCTTTTACGCCACGCGCCAAAAAAGTGCTCGAACTCTCGCTACGCGAAGCGTTGCAACTCGGCCACAACTACATCGGTACCGAACATATTTTGCTCGGCCTCATTCGCGAAGGCGAAGGTGTGGCTGCACAGGTGCTCGTCAAACTTGGTGCCGATTTGTCTCGAGTGCGTCAGCAGGTCATTCAATTGCTCAGTGGCTACGAAGGTGCCAGCGGCGAAGGCAAGGGTGAACCAGTCGGCGCCAAGGAGACACCCACCGAAAAAGGTGGTAGCCAGATTCTCGATCAGTTCGGGCGCAACCTCACACAACTGGCCCGCGACAAGAAGCTCGACCCCGTCATTGGTCGTCAGCGCGAAATGGAACGTGTCATGCAGATCCTTTCGCGACGCACCAAGAACAACCCGGTGCTCATCGGTGAGCCTGGTGTCGGCAAAACGGCAATCGTCGAGGGCCTCGCCCAACGCATCGTTGCCAACGAAGTTCCTGAAACGCTGACCAACAAGCAGCTGTACACACTCGACCTCGGAGCCCTCGTTGCGGGCAGTCGCTACCGCGGCGACTTCGAAGAACGCCTGAAGAAAGTGCTGAAAGAAATCCGCACTCGTGGCGACATCATTCTCTTCATCGACGAAATCCACACCCTGGTAGGTGCTGGCGCAGCAGAAGGCGCAATCGATGCGGCTTCCATCTTGAAGCCGATGTTGGCGCGTGGCGAGTTGCAGACCATTGGTGCCACCACTACCGACGAGTTCCGCAAACACTTCGAAAAAGATGCGGCCCTCGAGCGTCGTTTCCAGCCAGTGAAGGTGGACGAACCATCCGTAGCCCACACGATTGAAATCCTGAAAGGCATTCGGGACAAGTACGAAAGCCACCACCGCGTCACCATCACCGACCAAGCACTCGTTGCTGCTGCCAACATGGCCGACCGCTACATCTCAGATCGTCATCTGCCGGACAAGGCAATCGACCTCATCGACGAAGCAGGTAGCCGTCTGCGCATCAAGCGCATGAAGACTCCGCCCGATCTCAAGGAGATCGAAAACAAAGTCAAAGAAGTGCAGGCTGCCAAGAAAAAGGCAGTCGAGGATCAACGCTTCGAAGAAGCAGGTCGTCTGCGCGACCAAGAGCGAACCTTGCTGGAAGAGCGTGCCCAGAAAGAAGCCGACGTCAAGGCACAGGGCATCAATCTGTATGACGAAGTCAACGAAGAGGCAATCGCCGAAGTGCTCAGTGTGTGGACGGGTATCCCTGTCTACAAATTGACCGAAGAAGAAACAGCCAAGTTGCTCAATATGGAAGCCGA
>JBEDEI010000080.1:0-5214 GCA_041175765.1 Actinomycetota bacterium
AGACAACCCTGCTGATTCACCCCGAGCCTCCGAGTCGGGGTCCGACCCCTCCGTTTGACCGTCGTGTCAGGTGGAAAGTCGGCCCCGCATCGGTAGCCTGACGAGTCGCCGTGCAACGCCCCCGCCCAATCTCTTCACCGAGGTGCAGCGGTCGTGTCTTGGCGAAACGCCCACCACAAGCATTCGCAATTCGTTAGTCCCTGCAATTCCACCGCCAGCAAGTAGGAGTCCTATCTCGTGCCGTCTCGCGCCGCCGCACGCGAACGTTATTCGTTCGCGTCACTCGAAGAAATTCTCGAAATGCCCGACCTCTTGGGGGTACAGAAAGACAGCTTCGAGTGGTTCATGCACCACGGCTTGCGCGACGTCTTCTCCGACATCTCGCCGATCAAAACCACCGACGGCAGTTTGCAGTTGGAACTCGAATTCGATCCTGATGATCGCGAGCTGACACCCGGACCAAAATTCACCGAGACGGAATGCCGCATCAAGCACCACACCTATGCGGTGTCGCGCTTCGTGAAGGCTCGTTTCTCCAACCGTGACACGGGTGAAATCAAGGAACAAGTCGTCTACATCGGCGAGTTCCCGAAGATGACCGAGCGCGGCACGTTCCTCGTCAACGGCATTGAAAAAGTAATCGTCTCGCAGTTGGTGCGTTCACCCGGCGTGATCTTCGAAGCTGGAGAGCGTTACCGTTTGCGTAACCTCGCCAAGTACCAGTTGGTCAAGGGCACGATTCACCCGCAGCGTGGTGAGTGGCTCGAGTTCGACGTTGAGCACCAGCCCGGTAAGAACCCCACCGCAGGTGCGCGAATCGCCCGCAAGCGTCGTCTCAGCATCTTTTTGATTCTTCGCGCGCTCGGCTACGACGAGCAACACGCCCCAGGTTTCTTGGAGCGCTTCGTGAAGTACTTCGACTTCCTCGAAGAGCAGTGGCTGCGCGAAAAGCACGTTGCCCCAACACGCGACGAAGCCATGATCGAAATCATGCGTCGTACGCGACCAAGCGAGCCCGCCACGGTCGACACTGCACGCATCAACTTTGAAGGTGCCTTCTTCGAGTCGCGTCGTTACGACACCTCGCGCGTGGGTCGTTATAAGTTGAACCGCAAGATTGGCGCAGAAGTGCGCAAGCTTGCCGACTTGTTCGGCTTGCAGGTGGGTAATGAGCCCGGCCAAATCGACATTCCGACTGAGTCACAGACGGTACTGGCGCGCAGCGAAGTGCTCGCCACCATTACTTACCTGTTGCATCTCGTCAAGCAAGAGCCTGGCTACCGTCTCGACGACCAAGACCACTTCGCCAACCGCCGTGTGCGTCCCGTTGGCGAACTGATCCAAAACCAAGTACGCATTGGTCTTTCGCGTATGGAGCGTGTGGTTCGTGAGCGCATGAGTTCACAGGACCAAGACGGCATTTCGCCATTGACGCTCATCAACGTGCGTCCGTTGGTGGGTGCCATCAAGGAATTCTTCAACTCCTCGCAGCTGTCGCAATTCATGGACCAGACCAACGCATTGTCTGGGCTCACGCACCGTCGTCGACTTTCGGCGTTGGGACCTGGCGGTCTCTCGCGTGAACGTGCCGGTTTCGAAGTTCGTGACGTGCACTTCTCGCACTACGGACGCATGTGCCCAATTGAAACTCCCGAAGGCCCAAACATTGGTCTGCAAGGTGCACTTGCCACCTACGGCAAGATCAACCCATTCGGCTTCATCGAGACGCCGTATCGCCGTGTGAAGAACGGCCGCGTCACCGACGAAGTGCGCTACATGGCAGCCGACGAAGAAGAGGAATACGTCATTGCCGAGGCCAACACTGCGTTGAACAAAGACGGCACGTTCGTGGCACCAAAAGTGCTCGCGCGTCGTTCGCCGCAAGCAGCGACGCTCGAAGACTTGAAGAAGATGTTGGAAGCCGAATCATTCTTCGGATCCACCACCGACTTGGCACTCGTTGCACCAGAGCAAATCGACTTTATCGACGTGTCGCCACGCCAGATTGTGTCGGTTGCAACGTCGCTCATTCCATTCCTTGAGCACGACGATGCCAACCGTGCGTTGATGGGTGCCAACATGCAGCGTCAAGCTGTGCCACTGATTCGTGCCGAGGCACCATTCGTTGGTACCGGCGTGGAAGGCCGCGCAGCCCGTGACGGTGCAGATTTGGTGCTTGCCAAAGACGACGGTGTGGTGGAAACCGTCACCGGTCAGAACATCGTGGTTCGCTACGAAAACCTGCCGAAGAAAGAGCACGAGCACTTGCTGGTCAAGTTCCGTCGTTCGAACCAGGACACGACTATCAATCAGTTGCCGCGCGTGCGTGAAGGCCAAAAAGTAAAGAAGGGCGACTTGCTCGCCGACGGCCCAAGCACCGATCAGGGCGAACTTGCGTTGGGGAAGAACTTGCTCGTGGCACTGATGCCATGGGAGGGCTACAACTACGAAGACGCCATCATCATCTCCGAGCGTCTCGTGAAAGAAGACGTGTTGACGTCGATTCACGTGAAGGAACACGAAGTCGACTCCCGTGACACGAAACTCGGACCGGAAGAAATCACCCGTGACATCCCCAACCTGTCGGAAGACATCGTCGCCGACTTGGACGACAAGGGAATCATCCGCGTGGGTGCCGATGTGGCGCCAGGCGACGTGCTCGTTGGCAAGGTCAGCCCGAAGGGCGAAACCGAGCTCACCCCAGAAGAGCGCCTCTTGCGCGCCATCTTCGGTGAAAAGGCCCGCGAGGTTCGCAACACGAGCTTGAACGTTCCGCACGGTGAGACCGGCAAGGTCATCAACATCGAAGTGTTGCAGCGCGTGAAGGACGATGGCTCCGATGGCGATGAGTTGCCACCTGGTGTCAACGAACTCGTGCGCGTGTACGTGGCGCAAAAGCGCAAGATCAGCGTCGGCGACAAGCTCGCTGGTCGTCACGGCAACAAGGGTGTGATCTCCAAGATTCTCCCGATCGAAGACATGCCGTACCTCGATGACGGTACGCCAGTCGACATCATCCTGAACCCGCTTGGCGTGCCAAGTCGTATGAACATCGGTCAAGTACTCGAAGCGCACCTCGGTTACGGCGCGCGTTGGGGCTGGGTTGATGGCAAGAGCGGTAAAGCAGTCGGTGACGCGCCGTTGCGTGGCACCGAAACCAAGACTCGTCCGATCACCAAGCCTTCGGTATACGTCGCTACTCCGGTATTCGACGGTGCACACTGGGACGAAAAGTCGGCGACCTACAATCACCCAACCATCCAAGAAGTGCTCGGCACCATCAACCCAGAGTCGGTTGACGGCCAACGTTTGGTCGGCATCGATGGCAAGGTGCGCTTGCGCAACGGCCGCACGGGGGAGTACTACGACAGCCCCGTCACCGTTGGCTACATGTACATGCTGAAGTTGCACCACTTGGTGGACGACAAGATTCACGCACGTTCAACGGGCCCGTACTCGATGATCACCCAGCAACCGCTCGGTGGTAAGGCCCAGTTCGGTGGCCAGCGCTTCGGTGAGATGGAAGTGTGGGCGCTCGAGGCCTATGGTGCCGCGTATTGCTTGCAGGAAATCCTCACCCTGAAGAGCGACGACGTCTTCGGACGCGTGCACGTGTACGAGTCGATCGTGAAGGGCTCGAACTTGCCGGAGCCCGGCGTGCCGGAGAGCTTCAAGGTGCTCATGAAAGAAATGAAAGCCTTGTGCTTGGACGTCGAAGTGTTGCGTGAGGACGGCCGACCGGTCGAACTTGCCGACCTCGACGACGACATTTACAAGACCCAAAAAGAACTTGGTATCAACCTCACCCGCCCCGAGCGCGGTTCTGACGCTGACGATCGTCTGCGCCAGAACACGTTCTAACGACAAGGACCATCAGCACAATGACCGACACGGCAGCACCAGCAGTCACTCCGGCCACGGAAGTCAACGACTTCCGCCAGATGCGCATCGGCCTCGCGACGGCCGACGACATTCGTTCGTGGTCGCACGGCGAAGTGAAGAAGCCCGAAACCATCAACTACCGCACCTTGCGCCCCGAGCGCGACGGTTTGTTCTGCGAAAAGATCTTCGGGCCAACCCGCGACTTTGAGTGCGCCTGCGGCAAGTACAAGCGCGTCAAGTTCAAGGGCATCATCTGCGACAAGTGCGGTGTGGAAGTCACGCGTTCACGTGTGCGTCGTGACCGCATGGGCCACATCGAATTGGCTGCCCCAGTCGTACACATTTGGTACCTGAAGGGCACCCGCTCCTGGTTGGCCTACCTGCTCAGTGGTCTGGAACCACGCGACGAAATGAAGGCCAAGCAACTGGAGAAGGTCATCTATTTGTCGGCTTGGCTCGTGAGTTCGGTCAAGAACGACGAACTGCATGAAATGCTTCCCGAGTTGGAAAAGGAAGCCATCGAGGACAAAGCGGAGATTGCCAAGCGTCGCGATGCGAACGTAAAGCAGCGCCAGAAAGACGCCGAAGCAGAATTGGCACAACTCGCAGCCGATGGTGCAAAAGACACAGAAGTAAAGAACCGCCAGAAGCAGATCGAAAAAGACATCGAATCGATTGTCAAAACGGCGAACGACGAAATCGACTTGATTGATCGCGCCTGGACCACATTGGGCGACCTCTACCCGCGCATGATCATCGACGATGAAAGCCTCTGGCGCGAACTCGTGGATCGCTACTCCGATTATTTCACTGGCGGTACCGGTGCCGAGTCGATCAAGGCGCTCATCGACATGCTCGATTTCACCAAGGACGAGCTCGAACTGCGCGACGCAATCACCAACGGCTACAAGGGCAAGCCCCTCTCGTCGCAGCGCAAGACCAAGGCCATCAAGCGGCTGAAGATCGTCGCATCGTTCAACAAGCGTGACGACAACGGACGTCTCGTCAACGACCCACGCGCGATGATTCTCGATGCAATTCCCGTGATCCCACCCGACCTGCGCCCGATGGTGCAGCTTGATGGTGGTCGTTTCGCCACGAGCGACTTGAACGACCTTTACCGTCGTTTGATCAACCGCAACAACCGTCTCGAGCGTTTGTTGGAGTTGGCAACCCCAGAAATCATTTTGAACAACGAACGCCGCATGCTGCAAGAAGCAGCCGACGCGTTGTTCGACAACGGCCGTCGTGGTCGCCCAGTGACGGGTGCGGGTAATCGTCCGCTCAAGTCACTGTCGGACATGTTGAAAGGCAAGCAGGGTCGGTTCCGCC
>JBEDEI010000081.1:0-9865 GCA_041175765.1 Actinomycetota bacterium
GATGTGGGAATCACCACATTGGGCGTGGTTATCCCGCGCAGACGAAATTGGCCGCGAGCCGACTTCATCGCCATCAGAATGCTCTCGGTGCCACCGCTGGTGAAAAATCCACGAGCCGATGCAGGGGCCGAAAGCCAACGACCCGCAATTGCCAGCACGTCGTTTTGCATGGCGCGTAGCGAGGGGAACGCCTCTACATTGAGCGCATTCTCGCCAGAGAACCGTCGGTAGGCCTCGGTGGCCAATTCGTGGGCCTCGGGGGTGGCCAGGTAGGCGAGGGAAAACGCGCGGCCTTCCTTCCAGCGCACGTCATCGGCGCGCAACGCTTCGAGACGAGCAAGCGTTTCGTGCGTCGACCAGCCAGTGGCGGGCAACTCTGGTGACGATGGGAGAGCGCTGCGTCGCGGATGTTCCGTTATGGCCATGTTTATTGCTCCTTCTGAACTTTACATAACTATAATTATGGGCGATGACTCGGACGTAGTTGTTCGGCCACCACGGGTTTGGCGGCTTCCAATAGCCATTTCAATGCTGCACGGTAGTCGCGTGTGGTCGGATCAATGCTTGGGTCGAGATCTCGTTCCACGTCATCGATGGCGCACTTCAATACGAAGATCTGGTCGCGTATCGCATTGAGTTCGCTGCGGGTCATCACGAGTTCGTTTTCGTTGAGTTCCAGTTCGCTGGCCCGTTGGCGGGCAACCCAATCCCATTGGCGGCATGCTTGCGAGCAAAAGCGCCGTGGTCGCCCCACACCGTCCCGGGTGGGCAACGGCGTGCGGCACCACTCGCACTTGGGGCGCTCCTGTTTCTGTGATTTCGTCATGACGAAACTCCTGGCGTGAATCTTAGGATGAACGGCATGGCACGCGCATCTGCTGAGCACCTCTCGGCATCGCTTGCTGGGCTGCCTGCCCCCACCAAGTTGATGGCGTCGGACAATGTGGCGGGCGCCCATCCCCTGGTGATGGAGGCTCTGGCGGCAGCAAACGCCGGTCACGCACTCGCCTACGGCAATGATCCGTTCACTCGCCGTGCTGAGTTGGCGTTCAATGAATTGTTCGGTCGCGAGGTACGCACATTGTTCGTGTACGGCGGTACCGGCGCCAACGTGTTGGCATTGGCGTCGCTGTTGCAGACTGCCGAGTCGGTCATCTGCACCAATTGGTCGCACATCAACGTGGATGAAACTGGTGCACCCGAAAAGATTCTCGGGGCCAAATTGCTCGACCTGCCCTGCCCCGATGCAAAGTTGACGCCCGATCAAATTCGTGCCGCTGCAGGTGCACGCGGCAACCCACATCACGCCCAACCAGGTGTGGTGTCGCTGACCCAACCAACAGAACTTGGCACGTTGTACACGCCAGGTGAAATTCGCGCTCTCTGCGACACCGCCCACGAGTTGGGGCTGCTCGTGCATATGGATGCCGCGCGAATCGGCAATGCCACCGCCGCCCTTGGTGCAAGTCGCGACGCTGTGCGGGCCTTTACGGTCGACGCTGGTGTCGATGTGTTGTCATTCGGCGGCACGAAGGCCGGCATCGTCTTTGGCGAAGCAGTCATCTGGTTTGATCCGCGCCGCGCACAACGAGCCGAGTATCTGCGCAAGAACGTCACGCAGTTGCACTCCAAGATGCGCTACATCGCAGCTCAGTACGAAGCGTTGCTGCACAACGACCTGTTCATCGACTTGGGCCACCGCGCCAACACCGCTGCCCGTGCGCTGTATGACGCCACCTGCCATCATGCAGCCCTGCAACTCACGACTCCCCCAAGCGTGAACAGCCTCTTCCCCACCCTTGCCGACCCCGCCAAAACCGCCCTGCAGTCGTGGTCGTTCTTTTGGGATTGGGATGTGGCTGCAGAGCAGGTGCGCTGGATGACCGCCTGGGACGTCACGACCGACGATGTCCGGCAGTTTGCTGCCGGGGTCGATGCCGTGTTGGGCCGCTCCAGCGTTAATTGACTGGTCGGTTAGTTATCGTCTAAGGTCGCCAGCAGCACCTGCTGCAAAGGACTTCGCATGACCACGCTGGATTTCAAGTTCCGACCCGAAACCGACGACGAGTGGATGGCCAACGGCTCGTGTCGTGGGTTGTCCGACATTTTCTTTGCACCACTCGCCGAGCGCCCACAAACTCGTCTGCGCCGTGAAGAGAAGGCTCGTAAGGTGTGCATGGAATGTCCGGTGCTGGAAACCTGTCGCGAATTTGCTCGGGCCCATCGCGAGTACGGCTTTTGGGGCGGAGAAAGCGAAGAGCAGCGGCATTCGGCCGGATACCGCTTGATTGCTCCCGTCGGAGTGCGCGCCTAGGACTCCCCCAGTGAACCCAATCCTGGGGGACGCTGAAGCCATCGTTCACGAAGCGTGGCGCGACTACGCGCGCGCTGCTGGTGATGCTCGTACGGTGCGGTCCTTGCACGAAATGAGTGCACACGTGTCCACCAACCGGGTGTTCCAGATCGTGTTCAGCGATGCGAGCACGCTCGTGTCCAAGGTGTCCTCGTACGGCTCATACTTTCTGTTTGCCGAAGACCACGATCGCCTGGCTCGTTGCAGCTCGCTCTTGCGTCACGGCCGGTGGGCGGGGTTCTTGGCCGATGTGTTAACGGTCGACAAGCGGCCCTACACCTGGTACGACGGGCGATGCTGGTGTGCGTTTTATAGCGAAGTACGTCGTGCGGATTCGCTCCCCCGCGTGTTGAGCGCCGCAGATGTCGCCGGCTTTGCTCGGGAGATTGCCCGCTTCCATCATGCGTGTGCCGAAATTGCGCCGGCCTTACCCAGCGTGTCGAACTCGGTGAAGGGTGATGCAATCCACTTGCTCGACCAGCTCACGAACCCTTACGCATCACGCAACTTTGATCTGCCGGCCGACGACATCGCCGTACTGGCGAAGTTCGCCCACGACCTGCTTCTGCATCTGGAGTCGGTGCACTACGACGAGTGGGCAAAGATTCCCATCCTGGTCGATTGGAATCTGGGCAATTTCAGCGTTGTGCGCAACGACGGCGAGTTGCAGCTCTTTTCACGGTGGGATTACGACTGGTTTCGTATCGAATCACGACTGCTGGATTTCTACTTCTTGTCGCGTGTGTCTTCCAGCACCGGTGATCGCACCTCGTTCACCTATTCGCCCCACACGCTGACCGAGCCGCGATTCGTGGAGTTCGTGCGGGCCTACCACGAGGTCAATCCGCTCAGTCGTCGGGACATCGAATTCTTGCCGTATGCGTATCGCATCTTCATCCTCAACTATGTGATTCGTGAAGGTGCGCGCTTTTTCCGCGACGATTTGTGTGCACAGTTTCGCCGGGATGCGGCACACCAATACTTGGAGGCCTCCACTCGGCTCGACTTGCAACCGCTCCTTTCGGTGGTGGATCAACCGGATTAGTGGTGTACGCGACTTAATCGAGCCTGCGTAACTCGCGGGCGAAACGTGCGGTGCGCTGCACGTAGTTGTCTGCACCATATGCGATGTCTTGCGAACGTGCGCGACCTTCTTTGATGACCGCTGGGCTTCCCACGGCCAAGGCATTGGCGGGCACCGTGGTGTCGTTGAGCACCACGGAGTTTGCGCCAACGATTGCTCCCGAGCAGATGCGGGCGCGATGCAGCACGATGGCCCCCGAACTCACTTGTGAACCATCTTCCAAGATGCAGGCTTCGAGATGAGCAAGGTGACCGACGAGGCAATCGTTACCCACGGTGGTCGGCCATTCGAGCGTGGTGTGCACGACGGTGCCATCTTGAATGCTGGTGCGTGCACCAATGCGTATCTCACCATCATCGCCGCGCAGCACCGCAGTGGGCCACACACTGGACTGTGGACCAATAATCACCGAACCGATAATGACCGCATCTGGATGGATGAAGGCGGTGGCATCAATCGTGGGAACTTGGGAGCCAAGTGCGTAGATGGGCATGAAATAGTTCTACTAGCGTGGGTTGCCCATGACACGGCGGATGGATATCGAAGTCACGAGCACCCGCCCCGACGGCACGTTCACGTGGCGTCAGGCCGGTGCGAAAGCCCCCAAGGGCTCGGGCGGTGCCGACGTGTTGCCCAGTGGCGCAAAAATCGGCGACGTATTACGTGCCGAAATTGAAATCGATTTGGATGGCCCCATCGTGTTGTCGGTGGCGCCGGTAAAGCAGCGTGAGCGCAACGTCACACTGATTGCCATCACGGGCTCTGGCGCTGAGTTCAAGCCTGTCACCGAAGTATCCACCAACCGTCGCACCAAAACGGATCGTCGTGACAAAGATGGCAAAGGTCGCGGCGACAAACGTGGCGATAAGCGCGGTCCGCGCGGCGACAAACGTGGTGAGGCTCGCGAGCAAAGCGACGCAACGCGTCCACGCTCCGGTGCTCCACGTCGCGAATTCACGCCTCCCCCACCCGAGTTGGCCAAGCGTCCTCGTGCCGTGCGCCTGCGTCCGGGCACCACGCACCGGCAGGCCGTCCTGGCAGCACTGAAGCCCGAAGAGCGCGTGCTGGCCGAACAAGCCCTCTCCGGTGGCATCGGTGCCGTACGCCGAGCGATCACCAAGCAGAACGAACAACTGGTGAAAGACGGCAAGCCAAAGGTCAATGCTGACGCCCTCGTCAATCTGGTGGTGGAGTTGCTGCCCCGCTTGCGCGTTGCCGAGTGGCAAGACAGCGTCGATGCCGTAGAGAAAATATTCGACACCGTCGACTTGCGCGATCTTCGTGCCGTCGTGGCCAAGTCGAATGACCCCACGCTGCTGAAGGATTCCTCGCTTACTGCCAAGCGCGATGAGTTGCGCGCTGCACTGGATCGCCGTCAGGCCCTCGACATGCAGAACTGGGCTGACGACCTGCGCGCCGCAGTGGATGTGGGTCGCATCGTGGCGGCACTCAAGATTGCAGCCCAACCACCGAAAGCCGGCTCACGTCCACCTGAAGACCTGCGTCCTCGATTGGTGGCCCTCACCTTGGAGCAACTCACCCCACTGTCGACGAGTGACCGCTGGGCGGTGGTGCTCGAAGCCTTGGCCTTCGCCCCGATTCACAATGAAGTGGTACCGACTGCGCTGCCCGCAACCGTGTCGCCTGAGCTCACTGCGACGGTGCAGCGCTTGGCGCCGGCGATCCCCCGTATCGCTGCGTTGTTTGGTGTGGAAGTGAACCCGAAGGCAGCGATGCCGCGACCATTGCGCAACGAGTGGCGCGACAAAAAAGGCAAAGCTCCGAAAGGCAAAGGCCCGAAAGGCAAGTCTCCCAAGCCCGCGGCTCCCGCCGTGCCTGCAGCTGTCGACACCGTTGCGCCTACAGCCGCAGTTGCGCCTGCAGCTGTCGACACCGCTGAAGTTGACGTACCCGCCGAGAACTAGGCTTTCGCGCATGTCAGATGCGCACATCGTTACCTACGAAGTCAACGGCAAAGTTGCCCTCATCACCCTGAATCGTCCGGATGCCCGCAATGCGGTGAACGGAGACGTCGCCAGCGGGCTCGAGGCAGCCATCGACCAGCTGGAAGCCGACGACAACGTCTGGATCGCCATTCTCAAGGCCAACACCACAGGTCAGGAGCGTCCGGTGTTTTGTGCAGGCGCCGACCTGAAGGCCATCAACTCGGGCAAGGCAGCAGATCTCAACACGCGCCGCGGCGGCTTTGGTGGTTTCGTCTACCGCGAGCGAAAGAAGCCCGTCATCGTGGCGGTGGATGGTTTGGCAACCGCAGGTGGTTGCGAAATCGTGCTGGCTGCCGACATGGTGGTGGCAAGCACGCGTGCCGCATTTGGTTTGGCCGAAGTGAAACGCAACTTGATCGCCGGCGCGGGTGGACTCTTCCGACTGCCGCGAGCCATCGGTCGAAACGCCGCAATGGAAGCAATCCTCACCGGCGACCCCATCCCCGCGCAACGTGCCTATGAACTTGGTTTGGTGAATCGTTTGTGCGAGCCGGGCAAAGCCGAGGAAGCTGCCATGGCGTTGGCCGCGCAGATCTGCACCTCTGCCCCACTTGCGGTGTGGGAGAGCCGACGCATCGTGTTGGCTGCCGACACCAACGACGACGCCACGCTCATCGGCATGACCAATGAAGCGTTTGGTCGAGTGCTACAAAGCGAAGACACCAAGGAAGGTCTGACTGCCTTCATCGAAAAGCGTCCGCCGAATTGGCAAGGCCGTTAGCAACACGTCGCTCGCTACAAGTCGTTGGCGGCAACAATCAAGCGTGCAGTCAGGCCGTTGCGCTCGTAGAGATTCTTCGTCTCCCGATCACCCGGCAATGACAGCGCATCGATACGCACACAGCCACGTTGACGCGCGGCATCTTTGCTGGCGTTGATGAGTGCATCACCTATCCCCACTTGTCGTGCTGGCGCCGTGACGAATACGCGCACCACGGTGGCAATTCGTTGACCTTGCACGAGGGCGATACGTAAGGTCGCCATTCCGACCACCACCCCATCGACCGTCGCCACGATGGTGAAGCCGCGCTCATCGTTCGCCAGGATGCCGTCTGGTTGTTCGGCAAACAGTGCGGCAGCACCGCGCGCACCTGCAGTGTTGCCCTGCGCCTCGCACTCCAGCTGTTCAAGGTGTTCCGCATCAGCCTCGACTGCCAAGCGGATCACGGGTGTCACCGGCGTTGGCCGCCTATGCGTTTTGCCAACGCTTGTGAACCCATCCGAACGGCCATTTCACCGAGTGTGCGCAACTGCGTAACGCGCTGAGCCACGGTCGTGTTGTTGCCAACGTGAACGTCACCAATGTTTTGGAGCACCTGTTGGGTGATCACGATGGGCACACCCACGAGCGCCTCGGCAATCGCCTTGGCTGATGCCTTGCGCTCGTCGAACGACTGTGGCATCGGGGGTTACACCGTTGGAAAGAGCGGACACAGGTCGTGGTCGACCGGACACTTCGGTGCCGACTTGCGCACCAACAAGAAACACTGCTGACAATGCTCTTCGTCGGGGCGACGAGGCTGCAGTAGCGGTGTGCCGTCGGTGGGATCATCAAGTTCAACGGGTGCGGTTTCATCATCGGCAGACAAGCCGTCACTGCTGCGAAGTTTTTCGGCAAGAATCGTGGCGAGGTCGGCTTCCTCATCGTCGGTACCCGACATCTCGTTTTCGTCGACTTCTTCGCGTGGCTTACGCTTCTTTACTTCGGCTTCATCGCCGTCATCCAGGTTGAGTCGGTCGTCGTCGGTTGCAACATCCGCGGCAGTTTCGCCAGTGGCATCCGGATCCACAACGGCAACAATGTCTGTGTCGTCGTCAGTGTCGTCTTCGTTGCCGTCGCCGCCTTCGATGTCGGCGTCGGGGTCGACCTCTTCGCCTTCGGGCAACTCGTCAGGGTCGATTTCCAGGTTCGTAAGGTCGTCGCCGTCGCCGCCGTCGATGTCCATCTCGGATTCTGGGGTGTTGTTGTCGTCACTCATTATCGGGCGCGAACCTTAGCCGATTTTTGAGCCAAGTGGGCGTATTGGCCCCTAGCGACGCTGTGAACCCCGTCGCTCCTCGCTCCGGCGCTCAGATTCCAAGCGTTCGAGCAGCGGGGCCTCTTGCGTCATATGGCTCATCGCCTCTGCCACTGCTCGGTGGCCTGCCTGCGCCCCAATCAGGCGGTGCATCTCCAGCGCTACTCGTCGATAGGCCGGGTGGCCCTGCGGGGCGGAGCGCAGCTCCAACATGTGCATGGCTTCGCGGGCATTGAACTGCATCACATAACGCATGCGGTGCGCCATGGCAACGGCATAGGCGGCCTGCTCGGGGTATTCGGGACGCAGCAGGTCATAGAGCGCTTGGGAGCGCTCCATGGCGGTATCGAAGATCGCCGTACCACCGGCTTCGTCAACGAGTTCTGGACGTGCATAGCCAAGGTGTGGGGTGAGTCGCTGCCATTCGATCGTGAGGAGGCGATGGCGCTGCATGTCGCGGAAGGCGCCGTAATCCCCCAGGATGTCGAAGCGGTACGACACACGCTCAAAGGCACGCCCCGGCTTGTGGCGACGATTCGTGCGGTCGCCCACATAAGCGCGAATGAGTGCCACACGTTGGTCGTGGCTCAACTTGCGCACACGCTCCAATAGTTGCGTTTCGGGCAGATGGGAGGATGAATAACAGATAGCGGCCAACAGTTTGTCTTCACCTTCGGGGTCAAAATCCACGAGAGTCACTTCTGCTGCCTCTTGTGGGTCGATGATGCCGAAATATTCATCCACCAAATCGGCGGTGTTGTTCGCATTGTCGGCAAGGTATGTGCTCCACGTGCCGCCACGATCGGGCATGTCTACGCGTCGCAAGAACGTGGGTATCACTTTGCGCAACTCGGTGAGCATCATGTCGGCGTAGGCACGTGCTTCGGGTAATGCATGTGCGCGCATGCGCAGGAGCAGCGCTTCGTAACCCTGACCCGTGCCATAAATGCCGACGTTCGACAACGACGAGGCCGGCAAGATGCCACGAACGGCATCGAGGGCCTTGGCGCGTGTTGCTTGACGGTAGATGAAATCTGAGTCGTTGGCACCACGCGGCACGGTGGCGCGCACATGGGTGGTCACCATCTCCACGAGTTCGCTGTAGGTGTCAAACATGCGATCGGTGTCGCCCACATAACGCGTGCCGTAGGGCCCGCTCAAGATTGCCGGGTCGCGGTAGTAGCGGTAGCGGCCACCTAGTCGAGCGTCGTAACTGATGTAGCGCGTGCTCTGCTCGAGATACGACATCAATCGTCCCCACTCGAGAATCTTGGTGAGCAGATTGGATGCCTGCTCGCAGGCCAGGTGTACCCCACCCAGTTGTGCCACCGAATCATCCCCGTACTCCACGAAGATGCGCTCGTAGAGCTCCTCGGCGCGGGATACGCCGATGGTGGCGTCGACGGTTTCGTCTCCGGTGAGATCAAGGTCGCTTACGAACTCGTCCAAAAAGAGTCGCCGCAGACTCTTGGCTGTGCGGCTGTAGCGGGCAAACAGCGCACCCTTCACTACCTCGGGCAAATTGACGAGTGCGAAGACGGGCAGGTCGAGGTTGCTGAAATAACGGCGGAGAATCGCCGACTCGTCATCGGTGAACTGCTCTGGAACGTAGACCGACACGAGAGTCGATACTACGAAACCGGTCAGTCGATTTAGAGCACCCCTGCCGGCACTGTTCCGTCGCCGAAGGCGTTGCGCACTTCACCCTGCAAATCGGGCTTGGTCCACAGGTCGATCACGGTCATTGCCATGATCTTGGCGCCGTCCAACACCGCTTTGTCGGCGTCTTTGGACGCGGTGTACTCGGCGAACTGTGGCGAGTGCAGCGATACACCACGTGGTGATACTTGCAGCATCGGATGAATCGTCGGGGTGAGATAGCTCACGTTGCCCATGTCGGTGGATCCACCACCCGTACCGGGCATGAATGCCGATGTCAACGGCCGACCAAGTGCGGTGGAGTTTGCCGCATATGCGTCGAGCAACGGCACGTTGTCGACGATGTCGGCATAGGCGTTCATCTCCCAGACGAGTTCGGCACGACAGTCGGTGGCCGCCGCAGACGACTCGAGGCACGCCGCCACACGTTGCTTGAGCGGCTGGAGCGTTTCGATGGTGTCGCTACGCACGTACCACGAGGTTTCGGCTTCGCGCGGCACGATGTTGGGTTTCTCGCCACCTTTGGTGATGATGCCATGAATGCGCTCGGTGGGCCGAATGTGCTGGCGCAAGGCCGCCACATTCATGTAACCGAGCACTGCCGCATCCAAGGCGTTGCGTCCCAGGTGCGGCGACACTGCTGCGTGGGCTGCCTGGCCGAGATAGCGAACGATGAGTTGTTGGATGGCGATGGCGTTCATACGCGCCAAGTCACGATCGGCGGGGTGCACCATCATTGCTGCTG
>JBEDEI010000082.1:0-22673 GCA_041175765.1 Actinomycetota bacterium
TCATGCGCTGCTTGGTGTCGGCGTCGATGATGCGTGGACCGCGGGACAAGTCGCCATACTCGGCAGTGTCGCTGATGCTGTAGCGCATACCGGCAATACCTTCTTCGTACATGAGGTCGACAATCAACTTCACTTCGTGCAAGCACTCGAAGTACGCCATCTCGGGTTGGTAGCCGGCCTCAACGAGCGTTTCGTATCCCGCCTGCACCAAAGCTGTGAGACCACCACACAGCACCACTTGCTCGCCGAACAAGTCGGTTTCGGTTTCTTCGGGGAATGTGGTTTCGATGACGCCGGCGCGTCCACCACCAACTGCCGATGCATACGACAGCGCCAACTGCTTGGCCTTGCCCGTTGCATCTTGCGACACTGCAATCAACGCGGGTACGCCACCGCCTTCGGTGAAGGTACGCCGCACCAGGTGACCCGGGCCCTTTGGTGCAATCATGATGACGTCCACACCCTTTGGTGGTGCAATGCGCTCGAAGCGGATGTTGAAGCCGTGCGCAAAGGCGAGCGCCTTACCGTCGGTGAGATGCTGCTTCACGTGTTCGTCGTAAATCTTCTTCTGCTCGGTGTCGGGGGCGAGCATCATGATGACGTCGGCCCACTTGGATGCATCAGAGATTGACATCACCTTCAGCCCGGCTTCCTGCGCTTTTGCAGCTGACGCAGACCCATCACGCAAGCCCACCACGACATCCACGCCAGATTCCTTCAAGTTCAACGCATGGGCATGGCCCTGGCTGCCGTATCCGATGATCGCTACTTTTTTGCCGCGGATGATTGAAATGTCTGCATCCTTGTCGTAATACACATTCGCTGCCATTAACTTGCCTTTCCTTGTGGTGACTTTTCCGTGCGCGACGATGCCGCGCGATCGAGCTTGGGAAGTGCGACGAGTCCGGTGCGCTGCGATTCGACGATCCCGTATTGGTTGAGGGCAGTCATGAAGTCGTCGATTGCACTCGGGCTGCCATCAAGACTCACGGTGAGTGCATCTGTGCCAACTGACAAGATCTTTGCTTCAAAAATGTTGGTGAGTTCCACCAACTGACCACGCTGCTCCGGCGACACCTTGACGGTCGCCATGATCAACTCACGCTCCACCGAGTGGCGAGGGTCGAGTTCGCTGATGCGCACGACATCCACCAACTTGAATAGTTGTTTGGTCATTTGTTCGAGTGGTGCACTCTCTAGATCCACCACGATGGTGATTCGGCTGTAGTCGGCATGCTCCGTCGGGGCTACTGCCAACGAAAAAATGTTGTAGCCGCGACGCGCAAACAGTGCTGACACTCGTGCCAGAACACCGGGCCGGTTCTGCACCAGCACCGACAACACGTGATGCCGGGAATCCTGCCCGTACGGGTTATTGCCACTCATCGGAGAAACTCGCGACGAGCATTCTGAGAGTGGTGCAACAAGATTTCGTCGTTGCTTTGACCTGCTGGCACCATCGGG
Organism: Actinomycetota bacterium; assembly: GCA_041175765.1. Taxonomy (GTDB): domain Bacteria; phylum Actinomycetota; class Acidimicrobiia; order Acidimicrobiales; family Ilumatobacteraceae; genus F1-60-MAGs027. The sequence goes on from JBEDEI010000082.1 coordinate 1,465, forward strand.
AACACTTTTTCGTCTTCTGCAACACGGAAGTCGACCACGACAGGGCGATCGTTAATGGAGTTGGCTTTATCGATTGCTGCTTCGGCCTCCTGCGGATCATCCACACGAATGCCCACGCAGCCCATGGCCTCGGCCCACTTCACGAAATCAGGCAAGGTACCCGACAAGTTCACTTCGCTGTAGCGCTCGCCGTAAAACATTTCCTGCCACTGACGCACCATGCCGAGATACGAGTTGTTGAGAATCGCAATCTTGACGGGAATCTTTTCCAGTGACGCCGTGACGAGCTCCTGCGCGGTCATTTGGAAGCAACCGTCACCATCGACTGCCCACACGGTTTTGTCTGGGCGGCCAACTTTGGCACCGATTGCTGCTGGCACCGCAAAACCCATCGTGCCCAAACCGCCCGAATTCACCCAGGTGTAGGGCTCTTCGAAGTTCCAGTACTGGCTGGTCCACATCTGATGTTGCCCGACGCCAGACACCACGATCGTGCCGTCTGGGGCACCGTCGCGCAGTTTCTCCAAGCAGAACTGTGGCTTGAGCGCAGCGCCTGCTTCGCTCTGGTCGTACGCCAGCGGAAACTGCTCGCGCCATCCGCTCACGCGACTGCGCCATGGGCCAACGTCGGCTTGCTGCTCGCCTGACTGCAGCAAATCCTTGAGCGCTTTGATCATTTCTTCGATTACCAAACGACAGTCGCCAACGATGGGCACATCGGGGCGACGCACCTTGCCCTGTTCGGCAGGGTCGATGTCGACATGGATGATTTTTGCATCGGGTGCAAAGCCCGAGACTTTGCCGGTGACCCGGTCATCGAATCGCGAACCGAGTGCAATGAGCAGATCACTCTTTTGCATTGCAGTGACCGCAGTGGCAGTGCCGTGCATGCCAGGCATGCCCAAGCAGAGTGGATGCGAATCAGGAAATGCGCCGCGTGCCATCAACGTGGTAACCACGGGAATCTGTGTGAGTTCGGCAAGTTCACGCAACGCATCGGCGGCGCGAGCCTTCAACACACCGCCACCGACATACAAAATTGGTTGCCTGGCTGCAAGGATCAACCGTGCAGCCTCTTTGATCATCTTGGTGTGACCCTTCACATTCGGGCGATAGCCCGGCAAACTGTCGAGCACTTCGTCGTCACTCGGCCAATACCAATCCATCGAGTTCTGCAACACGTCTTTCGGTATGTCGATCAGTGTCGGACCTGGTCGGCCAGTGGTGGCGATGTGGAATGCCTGACGCACCACCATCGGGATGTCTTGGGCGTTCATGACCAACTCGTTGTGCTTGGTAATGCTGCGCGTGATACCAACGGTGTCGCACTCTTGAAATGCATCAGTGCCGATTGCTGCGGTGGGCACTTGACCCGTGATGCCCACCATTGGGATGGAGTCCATATATGCGTCACATAGTGGTGTGACCAAGTTGGTGGCGGCAGGACCACTGGTCACCATCGCAACACCTGGGCGACCCGTGACATGTGCATAACCCTCGGCCATGTGGCCTGCACCTTGTTCATGTCGCACAAGAATGTGGCGAATTGACGATTCAAGCAGTGGGTCGTACGCCGGCAAGATGCAACCGCCTGGCAAGCCGAACATCACTTCTACGTTTTCGTGTTCGAGGGCTCGAATGAGTGCTTGGGCGCCGGTGAGTTGTTCTTTCATATGTCCTGCTTTTTCAGTCTCGCTGTGGATTTTGTCTTTCGTGTTTTTAGGTATAAAAAAACCTCCCCGTTTGGGGAGGTCTGCGCACGGGTGGGGCCGTGCGCTTAGAGGGTTACTACAACGACAACTGGGGTGCTGCACAGCCATGTCATAGTGCTTTCAGTCTGCCAGCGGGTGTCCTGCCTTCACAACCCCACAAACACACGGGTCCCCTCAGGGTGCTGCGTCCGCAGCTGCGGGATAGGCCACCACCAAGACGCGCCGCGACAGTTCGTTGGCCGCAACACGCAGTGGCACCCGCACCTGGGCTGGCGACTGAGATGGTATTTGGGACGGTGACTGGGACGGTGACTGGGACGGTGTTTGGGATGGTGACTGGGCGTTGGTGAGCGCATCAGCAACTTGTATCTCGCCTTTGGTGGCGATGCGCACAGCGGTGCGAATGCCGGGCACCCGCTGAGCAATGACGTCGCAGACAGCACTGGCGCGAAGGCGTGCAAGATCACGCAGCAGCGTGACGGGCCCAACGCCGGCACCACCCACGCAGGTGATGTCGTGAGTTGCAGTGAGTTGAGCAGTGAACGCGCGGAGTTGACGTCGCTGCGCAGTGGAGAGCGATACCGACAGTGGTGCGAACTCGCGCAGGACCAGTGAGCGGGGTGCGACGGTGACCATCGTTGTTGGCGGTGCGACGGTCGTCGTCGTTGTTGCTGCGACGGTTGTCGTGGTGGTCGGTGCGACAGTCGTCGTTGTTGGTGCGACTGTCGTGGTGGTCGTCGTTGTTGGTGCGACTGTTGTCGATGTGGTCGTCGTGGTGGTCGGTGCGACGGTCGTCGTCGTCGTCGGTGCGACGGTCGTCGTGGTGGTCGTCGTTGTCGGTGCAGTTGGAGTGAGTGCCGCGCTCGTCAGCGATACTGCTGCGTCACCCACCGCCGTGCGTGCGGTTACCCGAAACTGATATGCCGTCGCATTCGTCAACCCCGACACCGTTGCCGAGGTGAGTGCCGACACGGCGTCGGTGTATATGGTCCAACTTGCACCGTCGATGGAATACTCGATCACATAGTCGGTGATGACGCTGCCACCGTCACTCGTTGGTGCCGACCAGGTCAACGACACTGTGCCGTCCCCAGTCGTGCCAGTGGGTGTACCGGCACGACTGGGTTCGGTGAGCGACATCACGCGGCGTTCGGTTCCAAGATGCACCGACGTGAGGTTGTCGCCCATCTCGCTTCCGGCATCACCCAGCGTGCTGGTGCTGCCCGAGCCGAGACGACCACTTGAACCAAGACCAAAACATTTGAGTTGCCATGTATCGAGCACGGCACAGGTGTGGGCCACGCCAGCCACGAGTGCCCGCACACTACGCCCCGCACCCAGCGAGATGGTTGGCAGCGCATCGCCGAGTTCGTCGGGTTGATCGCCCAAATTATCTTGCGATCCAGTACCCAGACGTCCACCAGAACCACCTCCCCAACACTTGGAGCCACCGTTGTCGAGTACTACGCAAGTGTGGATCCGACCCGCACTCACCGCTACGGCCGTGCGCCCCGTACCAAGTGGCACCGCCACAAGCGCAGCGCCCATCTGAGCTGGGAGATTTCCTACGTCATCTTCGGCTCCAGTTCCAAGTCGACCCGTTGCGCCAACACCCCAACACACCAGATCATTCGTGTCGCGAATCGCACAGGTATGTGCTGCACCCGCACTGAGTGCTTTCACCCTGCGTTCCGCACCGACATCCACGAACGCCAACGACGCGCCCATTTCTCCTGGTGCATCACCGCGCGAATCTTCATCCCCTGAACCCAAACGACCATTGGCGCCTGCACCCCAACACTTCACGCGACCACCCGATGTGAGCACGCAGGTGTGAGCATCACCAGCAGTAATGCCCGCAACCCGCTCGCCGGCCGACAGACCGAGCGCCACCGCAGGCAGGGCGTCACCCATTTCACCCGGGGTGTCACCACGCGAATCCGAATCGCCAAGACCGAGTTGGCCTTCGGCATTGGCACCCCAACACTTGACTGCATCATTGTCGAGCACTGCACAGGTGTGTGCTGCACCAGTGGCGATCATGGTGGCAGTACGACCAATGCCCAGATCCACCGCGGGGAGCGCATCGCCCAATGTTGCTGCACTGCGCCCCACATCGGTCGTTGCGCCAGAGCCAAGCCGACCATCGTCACCTTCACCAAAGCACTTCACGGTGGAGTTGTCGAGCAACACACAGGTGTGCATCGTGCCTGCAGAAACCGCACGTACCGTGCGCCCAGTTCCGAGTTGCACGGCCACCAGAGCGTCGCCCATCTCGCTCGCGGCGTCACCCAAATTGGCGGTGCCACCTGAGCCGATTTGGCCCACGCTGGCCGACCCAAAACACTTGAGTGTTCCGTCATCGAGCACCACACAGGTGTGTGCTTCACCAGCGTCGATATAGCGCGAGAGCGCTGCGATCTGAGTCGGTGCCCCATCCGCCTGGGACACCGACGCGCCAGCAGAATCGGCCACCACGCGATGTACGGAGAAAATTCCGGACATTGCGATGATTGTCGTGATAACGATGAGTGAACGGTTGGGTGCTGACACGAAAAACGAAGATAGAAAATTCGCTACACGAAATTTCAAACCGTGCCAAATATTTTCCCAATTTTTTACTTTTGCGAAACATACATTGATGTGATTCGCGCGTTGGGCGATGCGCCAATGCTGTCGCATCACACATCGGGGACTACCGTTTTCTCCATGCACATCCTGCGCACGCCCGATGAACGATTCAACGACCTTCGGGATTGGTCATACCGCCCGACTTACACCGATGTAACGCAAGATCAGCACTCGCTACGAGTGGCGCACTACGACGCGGGCGCACATAATGCAGCCACCACCTTGCTGTGCATGCATGGCGAACCAAGTTGGTCGTACCTCTACCGCACGATGATCCCCGTCTTCACCGCAGCAGGCCATCGCGTCATTGCACCAGATCTCATCGGCTTTGGGCGCAGCGACAAGCCCGGGAGCACGAGCGATTACACCTATGAACGACACGTCAGTTGGATGTCGCAATGGTTGGTAAGCAACGACTTTCGCAATCTCACTCTGGTGTGCCAAGACTGGGGCGGGCTCATCGGGCTACGGCTATTGGCCAAGTTTCCCGAACGATTCGATCGACTCGTGGTTGCCAACACGTTTTTGCCGATTGGTGATCGCGAACCGAGCGATGCGTTCATGATGTGGCGCAAGTACAGCCAGGAAGTCGCGGACTTCAAGGTAGGGCGCATCGTCGAAGGCGGCTGTGCGCGAAAACCACTGGCACCAGAAGTTGTCGCTGCGTACGACGCACCCTTCCCCGATGACAGTTACAAAGCCGGCGCCCGCGTCTTCCCAACGCTCGTACCGATCAGCCTTGATGACCCCTCATCGGCAGCAAACATCGCTGCGTGGAAAGTGCTGGCGACATTCAACAAACCCGTACTCACTGCATTCAGTGATGGCGACCCCGTCACCAAGGGTGGCGACCGTGGGTTTCACGAGCGTGTGCCGGGCACCACCGGGCAACCTCACACCACCATCGCCAATGCCGGACACTTCTTGCAAGAAGATGCCGGCGAGGAACTTGCTCGTGTCATCAACGAGTTCATTGCACGTAACCCGTAGTTGATTGGTGTTGGCAGAGGCGTTGGTGTTATGACTGCTGGCGGCGCCACGCAGTAAGTGTGTTCTCGATCAAACATGCCACCGTCATTGGACCTGTACCACCTGGCATTGGCGTGATCGCACCGGCAACTGCTTGCACTGCATCGAAGTCAACATCGCCAACGATTCCTTTTCCGTCGCGGGAGATGCCAACGTCGATCACACATGCACCCGGCTTTACGTGCTCGCTGCGAATACTGCGGGCCTGACCCGTCGCAGAGATGAGAATGTCGGCATCTCGACACACTTGAACCAAATCTGTCGTGCGACTATGCGCGACAGTGACGGTGGCATCCACACCTTTGCGTGCAAGCAATACCGCGAGTGGCAACCCAACCAGTTGCGATCGCCCCACTACGACGGCTCGTTTGCCTGCGGTTACAGCCCCGTAGTGCTGTAGCAGCCGCAACACGCCAAGTGGCGTGCATGGCACGAGCGAATCCACACCACGCATGAGTCGACCCATCGACGCCGTGGTCAGACCGTCGACATCTTTGTTCACGGGAATCAGCGACAACAATTGCTCACCGTCCAAATGCTTTGGTACCGGTTGTTGCACGATGATGCCACTCACTGACGGGTCTTGTGCGAGTTGTCGCACCAAGGCTTCTGCTTCCGATTGCGATACGGTGCTGGGCAGCGTTTCGTTGCGGCTCGTCAAACCGGCCAACTGTGCTTGTCGATGTTTGTTGCGCACGTACACCTGCGACGGGCCGTCGTCACCAATGAGCACGGTGGCAAGGCAAGGAACACTCGATAACGAAGCCACTTCGTGGCGCACATTGGCCACCATCTGGTCCCGCAGCAGATTGCCGTCCAAAATCAACGCCCCGCCTGCAGTGCGGTTGGCATTGGTCATCGCCTTCACGCTATTCCCGCAACGCGCGTAGGCTAGGTAAGCCGCGCGCAGCGCGAAGGAGCACTGATGTCACCCACTTCCACTGGTTCACCCCGCAAGATTGCACCCGCCACAGGCAAGTTGGGGGTGCTGACCGTCGGGCTCGGCGCAGTCTCCAGCACACTCATCGCCGGCGTGGAACTCGCCAAGCGCGGAATGGCCACCCCAATCGGGTCGCTGGCTCAAATGGGCTCACTGCGACTCGGCAAACGAACCGACAATCGTTCACCCCTCATCAAGGATTTCGTCCCACTCGCCAAGTTGGAAGACATCGAGTGGGGTGCTTGGGATCCGTTTCCGGATGATGCCTATGTAGCCGCACAGCGTGCCGGTGTGCTGGAAGGACCACGACACATCGAGGCGATCGCTGACACGCTCCGCGCCATCCGCCCGATGAAGGCGGCGTTCGATCGTGAGTACGTGAAGAACATCAGCGCCGAGAACACGCTCGGCACCATCAACAAACGAGCGATGCTCAATGCGATTCGCGAAGACATCAACCGCTTCCGCGATGAAAAGAAAGTTGACCGCATGGTCATGATCTGGTGTGCTTCGACGGAGAAGTTCATCGAGATCGGGCCCGCACACCGCGACCTCGAAAGTTTTGAAAAGGCAATTGACGCCAACGACCCGACGATTGCACCATCCATGTTGTACGCCTACGCCGCAATCTTGGAGGGAATTCCATTTGCCAACGGTGCGCCGAACCTGGCGGTGGATACGCCAGTGTTGCGTGACCTCGCCACCAAGCGTGGTGTAGCAATCAGCGGTAAGGACTTCAAAACCGGTCAGACGATGGTGAAGACCGTCATCGCACCAATGCTGAAGGCCCGCATGCTCGGTTTGTCGGGTTGGTACTCCACCAACATCCTTGGCAACCGTGATGGCGAAGTACTCGACGACCCGGAAAACTTCAAGACCAAGGAAGAGTCAAAGCTTGGTGTGCTCGAAAACATTCTGCAGCCAGAAAAATACCCCGAGTTGTACGGCAATGTGTTCCACAAGGTGCGCATCAATTACTACCCACCACGTGGCGACAACAAAGAAGGCTGGGACAACATCGACATCTTCGGTTGGCTCGGCTACCCGATGCAGATCAAGATCGACTTCCTCTGTCGCGACTCAATCCTTGCTGCGCCGCTCGCACTCGACTTGGTGCTGTTTTCTGACCTGGCACAACGCGCCGGACTCGGTGGTATTCAAGAGTGGTTGTCGTTCTATTACAAAAGTCCGCAAGTTGCCGAGGGTCTCTACCCCGAACACGACTTGTTCATTCAGCTCACCAAACTGAAGAACACGTTGCGTTGGATGATGGGTGAAGAACAAATCACGCACCTTGGTCGCGAGTACTACGACGAGGTCTAGGCCATGCAGGCGAATCGTCGTGCAGCAGCAACGCGTTACATCTTGGATGTCGTGTGCATCGTGATCTTCGTCATTGTGGGGCGGCGTAACCACAACGAAGGTACCGAGGCTGTCGGTGTGTTTCGTACGGCTGCACCATTCTTGATTGCGCTCAGTGGTGCATGGATTGGTGCGAAGGCTTGGCGTGCTCCGCGGGCGCTCATTGTGGGCGTCGTGCTGTGGGTGGTAACCACAATCGTCGGTCTCGGGATGCGGCGTTTTGCATTCGGTGATGGCATTGCGTTGCCGTTCGTCATCGTGGCAACGAGTGTTTTGGGGTTACTGCTCGTTGGCACTCGTCTGCCACGACCCCGCAAGCGCTAGTCAATTACCGCAAACGAAACGCCGAGATTGCGGTTGGCTGCCAAGCGTCGATCTCGAGTGGCGAGTGGAACATTGAGTTCGCGCGCAAGCACTACATAATGCGCATCATAGGCACTAATGGTTTCGCTCAATTGCCAAAGCTCATTCTCTAAATGATGCACGGGAAGTGCAACGAGATGAATACGTGAGAGAGCTTTGTGTGCTGAATCGGCGACGTTGCGTGACAGCTTCTTCATGCTGACGAGGCGCCTCAGCACATGGTGAATCTCCGCGAAAAAGAGCTCGGGAACGAAAACTTCGTCAGGGAGCTGAAGTAGGGCACGTCGACCAATATCACTACCAACCGCGACTTCCGCACCGACTGATGCATCAAGGATCACGATCGTTACTTGCGGCCTTCTCTAATCAACTCCAGGACTAGATCTGCAGGAAGCTGCGTGACGGGGCGCTCCAACAATGCTGCCCGCCACTCACGTACCTCGCCGCGATCCATGTCGCGGCGAATGAGTGAAAGCACATAGTCACCGAGAGTGAGATCGAGATTTCGCGCCCGTAACCGAGCCTTCTTGTGGAGCTCTGACGGGACGTCCTTGATTTGAATCGCTGCCATGGCATGATTTTAGCATGCTGTGGGCATGCCAAGAGTGGCTAGTTGATGATGTTGGTGATTGCACCGGTGTCGGCGCCTTGCACCAAGCGTGCATACTTGGCCAACACGCCGCTGGTGTAGCGCGGCGGGTTGGGCTTCCAGCCACGGCGACGCTCCGTCAAGACGGCCTCATCCACGAGCAGATCGAGACGTTTGCTTGGCACGTCGACGCGAATGCGATCACCGTCTTGCACGAACGCAATCGGGCCCCCATCGACGGCCTCGGGTGCCACGTGGCCGATACAGAATCCCCATGTTCCACCGCTGAATCGACCATCGGTAATCAGCGCACAATCCGCCCCACGCCCAGCACCTTTCAGTGCACCAGTGATGGCCAACATCTCTCGCATTCCCGGTCCACCTTTGGGGCCTTCATAGCGAATGACCAACACGGTGCCGGGTGTGATGTCGCCGGCCATGATTGCGGCCATCGCACCGTCTTCGCCATCAAATACGCGGGCAACACCGTCGAACGTCATTTGGTCCTTTGATAGACCGGCAACCTTGACTACTGCACCTTTTGGTGCAAGTGATCCCGACAAGATGTTGATGCCCCCTTCGGCATGAATCGGATTGGAGAGTGGATGCACCACGTCGCCGTCCGGCGCAGGCGGATTGATATCGGCCAAATTTTCGGCCATGGTTTTGCCCGTGCAGGTAAGCACGTCGCCGTGCAATAAGCCAGCATCCAATAGGTGCTTCAGCACCACGGGCACGCCACCGATGCGATCGATATCCGTCATGTGGTACTTGCCGCCGGGTTTGGTGTCGGCAATGTGCGGCACTTTTGCTGCGATCCGATTGAAGTCATCCAGCGACAACGCGACCCCTGCTTCGTTGGCTATGGCCAATAGGTGCAACACGGCATTGGTGCTTCCGCCGAGTGCGTTGAACACAGCAATGGCATTTTCAAAGGCCTTCTTCGTCATAATGTCGCGAGGATAAATACCAAGACGCAACAAGTTGACGATGGCCTCACCAGCCCGATGCGCATCTGCATCGCGACGCGAGTCGATTGCCGGCGGTGACGCAGTGCCAGGCAAACTCATTCCGAGTGCTTCCGCAATGCTCGACATCGTGTTGGCAGTGAACATGCCACCACAGGCACCTTCGCCGGGGCACGCAGCGCGCTCAATGTCATCGACTTCTTCACGAGTCATCGTGCCTGCAGCACATGCACCAACGGCTTCGAACACCGTGGTGATGTCGATGTTCTTTCCTTTGTGCACGCCGGGCAAGGTTGAACCGTTGTAGACGAAGACACTCGGCAGATTGAGCCGTGCGGCGGCCATGAGCATTGCAGGAATGCTCTTGTCGCAACCTGCCAAACCGATGAAACCATCGAAACGTTCCGCATGAACGACGGTCTCCACGCTGTCGCAGATCACTTCACGACTCACCAGTGATGCGCGCATGCCTTCGTGGCCCATGCTGATGCCGTCGCTTACGGTGATGGTGCCGAACTCCAATGCAACACCGCCGGCTGCGCGAACACCGAGTTTTGATTGCGCAGCCAAGCGACGAAGTGAAACGTTGCACGGTGTCACTTCATTCCACGCCGACGCAATACCGATCTGGGGTTTTACCCAGTCGTCATCACCAAGACCAACGGCGCGCAACATCGCCCGTGACGCCGCCTTTTGCAGACCATCCGTTACGTCTCGGCTGCGAGGCTTGATGTCAACAGGGGTGTCACGAGGAGCAGTCACGCTCGCCACGCTATGAGCGCCACTATCTGGGTGCATACGGTTTCCACTTGACAGGTTGCCGACAAGTTGTTAGGTTCGCCTAACACAATGTTAGGGTAACCTAACAACTAGAGAAAGGCTGACATGTTTTCCTTCACCCAACCCACGAAACGCACGCTTCGGCACTCCGTGATTGCTGCAATAGCCGCTGTGGCGCTCACTGCATGCGGTGGTTCATCCTCAAGCAACTCGTCCGACACGTCAGCCACAACCACGCAGGATGGTGCGGTTGATCTTCGCGGCCAAACCATCACCGTCTACAGCGGTCGCAACGAAACACTGATGGCACCCCTCTTCGCCCAATTCACCAAAGACACGGGCATCACCGTGGATATTCGCTACGGCGATAGTGGTGAAATGGCAGCGTTGATTTTGACCGAAGGAGACAAATCGCCCGCCGATCTGTACTTCTCACAAGACGCTGGCGCACTCGGCGCCGTAGAGGATGCCGGATTGCTTGCCACGTTGCCCGATGACATCACCACGCTCGTCGAGCCCCAATATCGTTCGACGAACAATCAGTGGATTGCCACGAGTGGCCGTGCTCGCGTGGTGGTCTACAACACCGAGTTGGTGGCCACACCACCCGCCTCACTTGATGAACTCCTCGACCCACAGTGGAAAGGCAAAATCGGATACGCGCCATCGAATGCGTCATGGCAGTCGTTCGTCACTGCATTACGCGTGACTCGGGGCGAAGATGCAGCGCGCACGTGGCTAGAGGGTTTTGCCGCCAATCAGCCTGTTGCTTTCGAAAAGAATGGAGTGGTACGTGATGCAGTAAATGCGGGCGAAGTCTCACTTGGACTCATCAACCACTACTACCTCTATGAGTTGATTTCAAAAGTTGGTCAGGACAACGTCGTGGCCAAGAACCATTACTTCAAGGATGGTGAAGCAGGCAGTCTGGTGAACATCGCAGGGGTCGGCATCTTGACCTCCAGCAGTAAGTCCGCCGCAGCACAAGCATTGGTGCGCTACCTGCTCTCTACGGCCGGGCAGTCGTACTTCACATTGCGTACATTTGAGTATCCAATGACCCCCGGTGTGATTCCTTTTTACGAATTACCGACACTCGAGGAACTGAACCCGCCGGCGATTGACCTAGCAGACCTCAGGTCACTCGAGACAACTCAGGCAATGCTGAGCGAAGTGGGTTTGCTCACGAAGTGAGCGACTTCTTATGACACGATTATTGCGAGCACCTGTCGCACTTGCCGCGCCAGCTCTGCTCGCAGTAATCGTGGCTCTCGTGCCACTGGTGTACCTGCTCGACACCAGCCTGCAGCGAGGACTGCAATCGGTGGTTAGCGAGATCTTCCTGTCTCAGACAGCAACGCTCGTTGCTCGCAGTTTGGCGCTCACCGTGGTGGTCACTCTTGCCTGCGCCATCGTTGGCACCATCAATGCATGGTTTGTGGTGCGCTCTTCGGTACCACTGCGAGCGCTGTGGTTGATGCTGCTGTCAATGCCGCTAGCGATTCCTTCGTACCTTTCGGCCTTTGCTTGGATTACGTGGATTCCCTCTTTCAACGGCTTCTTTGGTGCTGCACTCGTATTGACTTTGGCTTCATACCCCTATGTCATGTTGCCGGTTGCAGCAATGTTGCGTAACGCCGACCCCCAACTGGAAGACGTGGCGCGCTCCCTTGGTGTTGGTGTATTCGGTGCACTCATGCGCGTGACGTTACGACAGATTGCGCCGGCCATTTGGGCTGGTTCGCTGCTCGTGGCGTTGTACGTGGTGAGCGACTTTGGCGCAGTGGCCGTGATGCGCATAGAAACCTTCACCTGGGTGATCTACGGTGCCTACCGGGCTGGTTTTGATCCCACACGTGCTGCCACGCTGTCACTCGTTCTCATCGCAATCGCCCTGCTGCTCGTGGTGGTCGAGCGGCGAGTGCGTGGTCGAACGGCACAGCGGGTTGGTGCTGGTACTGCACGAGTGAGTATTCAGCGTTCCCCTCTATCGGTCGCGTTGCCGGCGCTACTCGTCGTTGTTGGCTCTGTCGGTTTTGGTGTCGGGGTTCCCGTCGTGAGTTCAATCACATGGATGCGCAATGGGAGTGCAATCAACTGGTCCGAAGTGTGGTCAACGATTGGTGCCTCCTTCGGTGTAGGAGCTCTCACCGGAGGGGCAACAGTGCTCTTGGCATTGCCGGTGGGAATTCTCATTGCTCGCTTCAAAGGTCGACTCACTGACTTCACCGAGGGCGCCGTCTACGTCACTCACTCGTTGCCTGGCATCGTGGTGGCGCTTTCCGTGGTGTACTTCGGGATTTCGTTTGCGAGACCGCTCTATCAACAAATTCCGCTGCTTGTCTTTGGCCAGATGATCATCTTCTTGCCGTTGGTTGTTGGCTCCGTGCGCACGTCCATCGAACAGTCACGTACGGTCTACGAAGATGTATCGCGCAGTCTTGGCACATCGCGTATGAACACAATCTTTCGTATAACGATTCCATTGGCGATGCCCGGCATTGCAGCAGGTGGTGCACTCGCAGTGCTCGGAGCGGTGAAGGAATTACCCACCACCTTGATTTTGCGACCCACCGGGCTCGACACATTGGCAACCAGCATCTGGAAGTACAGCTCTGTGAGTGACTTCGGCGCAATCGGACCGTACGCTGTGGCACTGATGTTGCTGGCCGCTTTGCCAACGGCGATTCTCTCCACCGTTACGGTGCTAAAAGTGGTCCGCTGATGTCGGCTCTTGAGCTTCGTGGGGTGTCGCACTCGTTTGAAGACACGCCCGTGCTCCATGAGATTGGTTTCTCGGTTTCCCCGGGCACGATTACTGCACTTCTCGGGCCTTCCGGTGTAGGTAAAACCACGCTGTTGCGCATCATTTGTGGCTTTGAAACACCGCAACGTGGCATAGTCACCATCAATGATCGAATTGTCGCGCGAGATGGTGAATCGCTCGTGGCCCCGGAACATCGCGGGGTCGGTTTGGTTCCACAAGAAGGTGCACTATTCCCACATTTGACAGTGGCAGAAAACATCGCTTTCGGCTTGCAGCGGCGCCGTTCATCAATCACCCGTCAACGAGTGCAGCAAATGCTCCAACTAGTGGACCTTGCGGAGTCCGCTGATCGTCGGCCGCACGAACTCTCCGGAGGAATGCAGCAGCGAGTTGCGCTTGCCCGCGCATTAGCCCCGAACCCAGCCATCGTGCTTCTTGATGAGCCGTTCGCATCACTTGATGCCGCACTTCGAGTCACCGTGCGCACCGAAATTGTGGATGCGTTGCGCCGCTCCGGTGCCACTGCTCTCTGGGTCACCCACGATCAGCAAGAAGCACTTTCGTGTGCAGATGAAGTTGTAGTGCTACTGGACCGACGAATTGCACAACACGGCGCCCCGGTTGACTTGTACCGCTCACCACTCACGCGCTCCGTTGCCGAGTTCGTCGGCGAGGCCGTGCGCGTGCGTGGCGTGGCCAACGGCACTCACGCCTCGAGTGCACTGGGCGAGCTCTCCCTTACACAACCGCTGCATGGTGAAGTGACCGTCATCGTGCGACCAGAACAAATCGAACTCGACGACACACAAAATCCTCAATCACCCCAGGGTCGAGTCATTGCTACACGCTTCTATGGCCACGATGGAGAAATCGATGTGCGACTCCACAACGGCGAAGTAGTCGTCGCGCGCCTGCATGCACGACTACTGCCGACCGTCGGCAGCGATATCGCGCTACGAGTTATTGGTCAGGCGCTTGCTTTTGCCTGAAGCAGTGCGGTAACGGCTTTGCCGTCCGCTTTGCCCTTCGACAGTTTCATCACGGAACCAACGAGCGCACCAATCGCCTTTTGTTCTCCTGCTTTGAACTTGGCCCAGGCATCTGGATCGGCGGCAATCGCTTCGTCTACCAGCGCTGCTAGTGCACCGGTGTCCATCGCTTCGAAGCCCTTTGCTTTGGCCATGGCAATCACGTCACCACCACCGTTGGCGACCAGTTCACCAAGCAACGTCTTTGCTTGAGTTGCGGTGATTTTGCCGTTCTTTTCCATCAGGCTGAGTGCGGCAATGTCTCCGGCCGGCACGCGAGGCGCGGCAGCTTCTTCAGCAAAGGCCTGTTGTACGTAAATCAACACCCGAGCCGCATCGCCACCCACCTTGGCAACTTCAGCGATGTACGAATCTTGACCGCGTTCTACTACGACTGCAATGGCTTCGCTCTCTTTTGTTTGACCTGTGAGTGCGGCCAATGCTTCACGACGTGCGGCAGGCAGGGGTGGTAGTGCTGCCCGAACTCGTTCAATCCACGCTGTATCGGGTGCCAACGGTACGAGATCTGGTTCGAGGAAATATCGGTAGTCGTCGGCATCTTCCTTCGTGCGCAACACATTGGTGCGTCCAGCAGCGTCATCCCAATGCAGTGTCTGCTGCTTCACCACGCCTCCACTGGAAATGAGGTCAATTTGTCGCCGTGCTTCGTAGTCGATGGCGCGACCGACGGAGCGAATGGAGTTCACGTTCTTGATTTCGCAGCGCGTCCCAAATGGAGCACCCGGCTTGTGCACGGAGACGTTCACGTCACAGCGCATCGAACCTTCCTCCATTTTTGCATCGCTGGCGCCAACGGCGAGCAAGATGGCACGCAGTTCCGCTACGTACTGCTTGGCCTGCTCGCTCGTGCGAATATCGGGTCGCGACACGATCTCCACCAGCGGCACGCCGGCACGATTGAAATCGATGAGCGAGTAATCGCTGCCTTGAATTCGACCCTCGGCACCACCTGCGTGGGTGGACTTCCCTGTGTCTTCCTCCAAGTGGGCCCGCTCGATACCGACGCGCACCTCACCCGGCAACATCAACCAACCATCCACGTTCAGCGGTTGGTCGTATTGGCTGACCTGATACGCCTTGGGCAGGTCGGGGTAGAAGTAATTTTTGCGGTGGAATGTGCATGGTTGCACGCGGCAATTGAGCGCAAGTCCGAGTCGCATCGCGAGTTCCACAGCCTGACGATTCAACACCGGTAGCGCACCAGGCAACCCAAGCGTCACAGGGTCGATGTGCGTATTTGGTGCATCACCAAAGCGATTGGCGCTGGCGCTGAAAAGTTTGGTTTGTGTTGCCAACTCGACGTGCACTTCGAGCCCCACAACCAGTTCCCAACCGTCGATGAGTTGCTCGGCTGTTGCAACAACTGACGACAGGTTCACCGCTGCCGTAGCGCCTGAGGTGGTGGTCATTATGCGCGCTCCAATGCTGCCGCTGCGCGAAACATTGGTGCTTCGCCGAGGGCTGGCGCCAAAATCTGCACACCAACGGGCAAGCCCGCCTCGCCCGTACCGAATGGCACGCTCATGGCCGCATGTCCAGCCAGATTGGTGGGAATCGTGAATACGTCACACAGATACATCGCCAATGGATTGGCTGTCTTGTCGCCGAACTTGAACGCAACGGTCGGTGAAGTTGGTGTGAGAATCACATCACACTTGGCATACGCCTTCGCAAAATCGTCGGCGATCAGCCGGCGTACTTTGAGGGCCTTGCCGTAGTACGCGTCGTAATACCCGGCCGACAACGCATATGTACCGAGCATGATGCGTCGCTTGACTTCGTCGCCAAATCCTGCCGCGCGAGTTGCACCGTACATCGAGTTGAGATCTTTGGCGTCGACGCGCAACCCGTAACGCACGCCATCGAACCGCGCGAGGTTGCTGCTTGCTTCTGCGGGTGCCACCAGATAATACGCAGTCAGGCCGTACGACATCGACGGCATCTGCACATCCACCACGGTTGCGCCAGCGGCACGAAGTGCATCAAAGGCAGCTTCCAGACGTGCGAGCACATCGGGCGATGAACCTTCCGGCATGTCGGTAATGCGCCCAATGCGCATGCCTCGCACATCTTGTGTTACCACCTCTGTAAGCGACGGTGCCGGCTGTGGCAACGATGTCGAGTCGAGTGGATCATGGCCCGCAATGACCTCCATCAACAACGCTGCATCAGCCACCGTGTTGGTGAAGGGCCCGATCTGGTCGAGACTGCTCCCGAATGCCACTAGTCCATAACGAGACACGACTCCGTAGGTGGGCTTCACACCAACGAGCCCGCAGAGTGCGGCTGGTTGACGGATACTGCCACCGGTATCGCTGCCCAACGAGGCTGCCGCAAAACCTGCCGCAACTGCAGCGGCACTCCCACCACTCGAGCCACCCGGTACTCGTGACGTATCAAGTGGATTACGAGTCGGGCCAAATGCGGAGTTTTCCGTGCTGGAGCCCATCGCAAACTCATCCAAGTTGGTCTTGCCGACGAACACTGCACCT
Source organism: Actinomycetota bacterium (assembly GCA_041175765.1). Classification (GTDB taxonomy): domain Bacteria; phylum Actinomycetota; class Acidimicrobiia; order Acidimicrobiales; family Ilumatobacteraceae; genus F1-60-MAGs027. Next base: position 18,147 of record JBEDEI010000082.1, read on the forward strand.
TCGCCAGCCAATCGGCTCACTACGGTGGCATCGTACGGCGGCTTCCATCCCGCCAAGATTTTCGACGAACACGTGGTCTCCACTCCGCGCGTGCACATGTTGTCTTTCAGAGCGATGGGCACACCAGCGAGTCGACCGACGGTCTTGCCGGCCTTTGCATCGGCGTCAATCTGCGCTGCGCGTTCGCGAGCCTGATCGGTCGTCACCAAGTTGAACGCATGAATTTCGCTTTCACGTGCAGCGATTGCCGCCAGATGCTCTTCGAGTACTGCCGACGCAGTCATCGCACCACTTGCCACCGAGTTTGCAATATCTACTGCGGTGCGCGGCGATGATTTCATTCTTCGAACCCGACGATTGGTGGCACCCGGAATCGACCATCCTGGGTTGCTGGCGCTGACCCAAACACTTCATCACGATCCAGCGATGGCACCACAACGTCATCACGCAGAACATTGCTGAGTGGAACGGGTTGCGTCAACGGCTCCACCGAGGAGAGGTCGAGAGCATCGACGTCACGAAAGTGCTCGAGCATGCCGGCCAACTGATCAGTCATGCGGTCGACTTCAGCATCGCTGAGGTTGAGGCGCGCCAAGCGCGCCACTTTCGCCACTGTTTCGCGTGAAATTGCGTCAGGCACGAGGGATAATGCTACGAGCGCAGATGCACGAGCATGCCCGACTCGGGCCACAAACTTGGTGGCTGTAGTCCGAGTACCGCAAGATCGCGCCCTGTGCAGGTCGTTGGCGCAGACATCCACTCCGGCAGGTGGTGGCCGATCCCGCCGAGGCGACCCAGCGGCAGATACGTCACGGTGTACGTGCGTTCCGGATGCAGCCCGGGGATTCGCCATCGGGGTGCCACGAGCCAGGGTGAAGTTTGCAGTTGTACATATGCCACGAGTGCTTCGCTGCGGTCGGATGCATACACACCATGGGCAAGCGCTGATGCGTCGTCAACATCAAAACGTACGGCGTCACCACCATGCAGCAGTGTGCGATGTTGTTTGTGGAGTGCGATCGCTTCCCTAAGCACATCTCGTTCATGGTCATCGAGTTTGCGTGGGTCGCATTCCACACCCATCCAGCCGAAAAGTGCCGTGAGTGCGCGCAGCTCAATGCTCTGGGTGCGACCAGTTGTGTGCGACTTGCGCGCACCCACATGCATACCCAACATCTCATTCGGCACCCACATCCCCACACCGCGCTGAATGTGCTGGCGTTCAAGGGGGTCGTTGCAGTCGCTGGTCCAGACCCGCACCATGCGGGAAAGTATTTCGTGATCAATCCGACCACCACCGGATGCGCACGACTCGAATTCCACGGCCGGATGTGCACGACGAAGTTGGTCAACCAATCGATATAGCGCCGCAGTCTGTCGATGCGTTCCTGCGGCACCATCACGCGCACTTGCATGGATGAGTGGGCGATTCATATCCCACTTGACGAAGGCAATGTCGTGGTCGCGCAGGAGCGCGTCAAGTTGGGTGAACACGTGCAGGAATGCCGACTCGTTCGTGAGATCGAGCACCAACTGATGACGTGCGCGGACTGGTTCGTACTCCTGCGCGTGCAGGATCCACTCGGGATGTGCACGGGCAAGGTCACTATCGGGGTTCACCATTTCTGGCTCCACCCAGATACCGAAGTCCATCCCTAGCTGGATGACGTGGCGAATCAAGGGTGAGAGCCCATCGGGATACACCTCGGGTGACACCACCCAGTCGCCGAGACCTGTACGGTCGTTGCGACGTGCGCCAAACCAACCGTCATCCAACACGAATCGTTCGATGCCGGTCGCACTTGCGGCGTCGGCCAACGCACAGAGCTCTTCGGTGTTGTGATGGAAATATGTGGCTTCCCACGTATTGAGCAAAACCTTGCGTTGCTTCGGTGCCACTCCCGCACCGACGTGACGAGCGTTGCGGTGCAGCACCCAACTCGCAGGAGTGAAACCACTATCGCTGAATGCGCCAATCACGACTGGCGTCGAGTACGAACCGTTCGGCTCGAGACACACTTCGCCAGGCATGAGTAATTCGCCAAGTTGCGCATAGCGCCGTCCATCGGGCAACACTTCGGCAAGTAGTACGTGGTTGCCACTCCAGGCCACGTGACAACCCCACACCTCGCCCGACCACTCGCGTGCTTCCGTACTGCTCCACCACAACATCGGTGGATATTCGTGGGAGGTTCGACCAGTGCGGTTCTCGCTGGTCCACGCACCATGATCAAGCGTTTGACGGTGTACTGATGCCTCGCGTGACCACCGGCCTGCATAGGTAGTGAGATCACGAGCATGACTCGGGACCGGAAGCGAAATGGTGAGCGCATCCAACAAAAAGCGCGAGTCGCCTTCATTCGTTACCTCTGCCCGCACTGCGACTGCGCCACACTCGGTCACTTCGATGTGCGTCTCCAGCCGCAACTTGGCCACATCATCACGCGAAAGAGTACGTAGCGATCGACTCGTCACATTGGTGTCGCATGTGCTGAAGCGCGGTGCCCAATCTCGCCCGCCAGGGCGATGTCCCTGAAGTCCGGGCCGGGCCAGCGAGCCGAGTGAGTGTTGTGGCACCAGCTGAAGTGCTGGCACCACATCGAGCGAACCGTGTGTGACGGGCCGCTGCATCTGCGCCGACAGAGTGGCGGCGTCAAGTGCTCCGAGCGCAGCACCCCAATGCACGATGGCGGGCACACCGCCCGACACATCCACTACGACGGACACCCCGTCGTGCACCAGGTGCACCATCTGGTTCACCCCTTGGTAGAGCCGAGCGTCAGCCCCGACACGAATTGCTTGCGCAAGACAAGGAATACGACGAGTGTCGGTAGTGCTGCGATGATCGCACCGGCGGCTAGGAGGTTGTAGTCAGTCACGTACTCTCCAGTCAACCGCCCCAACGCCGAAGTAATCGGACGTTTCTTGTCGGTCGACATCAACACCAATGCCCAAAAGAAATCGTTGTAAATCCAGGTGGTCATGAGCACGGCCAACGATGCAAGCGGTGGACGCAACAGGGGCAACATCACGTTCCAATAGTGCCGAAACACCGATGCTCCGTCCACCAGAGCAGATTCGGAAATCTCCTTGGGGATGGTTTTCATGTAACTGGAGAGCACGAACGTGGCGAACCCCATCTGGAATGCAACGTGAATCAATACGACTCCCCACGGCGAGTCGAACAGGAATCTGCGGTCTCCAACTAGGTCGCCGACATTCAGATACATCTTGAAAACGGGAATGAACACCAACTGGGCAGGCAGCAAATTGCCGGCGGTGAAGAGCAGCAGCATTCCAACGTTGAACTTGAACGAATATCGCGAGACGACGAACGCGATGAGACTCCCAAACATCAAGGTGAGAAACACCGCGGGCACGGTGATGATGAATGAATTCCACAAATAAGTAGGAAGCTCCATGCGCGAGATTGCTTCGCGGTAGTTGAAGATGCCGAATTCCTCAGGCATCGAGAAGGTGCCTCGTGCGCGAATCTCTTTGTATGGTCGGAACGAACTCCACAGCGTCCACAAGATCGGGAAGATCCACAGGATGGCAAAGAATCCGATGAACACCGAGATGAGACGATCCTTCAGTATCTGCGAGTTGCGAACCGTTGAGACTGTCGTCATGACACATCCGCACGAAACTGTTGACGCAGGTACGCAATAATCGGCCCAATCGAAAGTACGAAGAGAATCACGGCATATGCCGCTCCCTTCATTGATGCACCCTCACCGGCAATGTTCTGAAATACGAGGATGCCAAGGATCGGTAATCCGGCACTGGTTCCGTAGATCACATAAACCATGTCGAATGCGCGCAGCGACTCGATGATGGTGATCACAATCACGATGATGTTGACGGGCCTCATCGCCGGCAAAATCACCTTGCGAAACGTTGCCCACTCCGTTGCGCCATCGATTGCCGCTGCTTCGCGAAGTGTGGGGTCAATGGCCTTGAGCCCGGCTAGATACAGCAACATGATGTAGCCGATGTGACGCCACGAGGCCATCACCATGATGACGTAGATATTGATGTCGTAGTTGCCGAAAAATGAGATTGCTTCATCGATGTCGCGTCCCAACACTCCGTTGACAAACCCGTCCGGGCGCAACATGAAGTTCCAGATGATTCCAGTCACGGCAAGCGACAAGATGACAGGTAGGTAGTAAATCGACTGATACGCCTGATGCCCGCGAATTTTTCGGTCAATCTGATAAGCAAGCAACACACCTGCCGGTGTGGCGATGAATCCAAACCACAGCAACCAGATCACGTTGTTGCGTAGTGCCTCATAGAACTGTGGTGTCTTGGTGAAAATATTGTCGTAGTTGGCTACGCCAGCCCACTTGATGTCACCAAAGTTGATACCGGTCCAGTAGGTGAATGACAACACGATGGTCAAGATGGCAGGAATCCACACCAGCACCAGATGAAAAAACGTCGGTATTCCGACGAATATTCCCAGAGTGACACGATCACCCCGAGAAAAAGCACGTCGGCGACGAGACTTTGATGGTCTCG
>JBEDEI010000083.1:0-11325 GCA_041175765.1 Actinomycetota bacterium
TGTCCGGCCATTCCGCAGGGGGTGTTGCTTGATGCAACGCTCGGAATGGCCGGACACGCAACGGCGATTCTGCGGCGACATACGGGTCTGCATGTGGTGGGAATCGATCGGGACGACATGGCCATTCGCAACGCACAACAGCTCGCCGCCACGCTCGGCTCGCCGGATGCTTCCCGATTTCGCGCCGTGCATGCCCGCTTTGATCATGCCATGAGTGCACTGCGTGACATCGGTGTTTCGCAGCTTTCGGGCGCGTTGTTCGATCTCGGGGTTTCATCGCCCCAACTTGATATTGCAGAACGTGGTTTTTCGTACCGCAACGATGCGCCGCTGGATATGCGCATGGACCGCAGCGAGGGCGTCTCTGCTTGGCACGTCGTGAACGAATACGACGCAGACACATTGACCGAGATCTTGCGGCGCAATGCTGATGAACGGTTTGCCAAGCGAATAGCCGAGGCAATCGTGGCAGCGCGCCCAATTGCAACGACCACCCAACTTGCCGCCATCGTCACCACGGCGATACCTGCAGCGACGCGACGCACCGGCGGGCATCCCGCCAAGCGCACGTTCCAGGCGATTCGTATCGAAGTCAACGCTGAACTCGAGATCTTGCCCGGTGCTTTGCGTGACGTGATGTCACTCGTCGTCCCTGGCGGTCGCATCGCCGTGCTGTCGTATCACAGCGGCGAGGACCGCATCGTGAAACAGGTCATGCGCGAGTCGGAGACCGATACAACGCGCCCCAATATCGCCACCCCGTATGCCCATCCGTCGCGCACGGCCCCCCGTGCGTGGCGCAAGGTGCGGGTGGCGAAACAACCGAGCGCCGACGAGCAGTCGCGCAACCCGCGCGCCGCATCAGCACGTTTGCGAGTGATGGAACGTTGTGAGGTGGCGGCATGACCTCGTCGGCAACTGCCCGCGCTCGGGCCCGCCGCCAGATGCATGCATCGGGTGAGATCGAGGCACCACAGATTCAACGACGGGCGAGTCGCGTCGCGCCAGAAGTGCAAGCAACAGGTTCGCACCTGCGCTTGGTGCCCACCGAGACGCGTCGCCGAAGTGCGGTATCGAAGATGACCTTCGTGGTGATCTTCCTGGCCATTTGTGCCGTGGTCGTGATCATCTTCCAAGCCACCATTGCCGAACAGCAGTTGCGGCTCGACGCGCTCACCAACGACCTCCGTATGGCGGAAGTGCACCACAACAATCTGCGACAAGAGCGCGCCGAACTGTTGTCGCCGAGTCGCCTGCGTGAAGAAGCGGTGATGATGGGGATGTACCAGGGGATGAGCACCACGTTCACCGAGATACCGGCTGATGTCGTGGCCGAAGTAATGGCAAGTACGGCCAAGATGAATCCACTGTTTCGCGACCCACTGCCCGCGGTTACCTCGGCTGGTGCGCTTGCCGCTCTCCAACCCATTGAGGTAGACGCACCATGAGCGATACGGCACCAATGCGGCGTCCACGACACCTCGCAGCAACTCCGCGACGCCGACAGGCCGCCGCATCGAGTCGCCCGCGACGCAACCTGGCAACCGAGCGTGCAGTATCCCGCTCTGCGGGCGTCGGAGAGTTCTTCGGTGCAATCTCCCGATTTGGTGTGACCACCATGACCGACAACATCAACGCTGGCGACATGCGCCGTCGCATCTCGGCGATGTTCATGGTGATTTTCGTGGTGCTGTCGCTGGTGTACGTGCGCGTCGTGTATCTGCAGACATGGAAAGCCACGGAGTACCGCGAGATCAGTGTCGACCAACGCACGCGTACCCGCAATCTCCCGGCTGAGCGCGGCACGATTTATGACCGCGACGGGGCAGAGCTGGCCATACCCGTCCCGACGCGCACGGTGTTTGCCGACCCGCGTGAGGTGACCGACCCCATCACCACTGCACGGGCATTGGCGATGGTGTTGCAGTTGACGCCGGAAGCCGAAATGGACCTGGCACAACGCATGCAGAACAAAAAATCCAGTTTCACCTACGTCGTTCGTCAGGTGGACTCGGCAATTGCCCAGGCAGTGATGGATCTGCGATTGCCCGGAGTGTCGACGTATCGCGAAGAGGGTCGCGTGCTCACCACGGAAGGTCTGCGACCCATCATTGGTCGAACCGACCTCGACGGTGTTGGCATCGGTGGCATCGAGCGGCAGTACGACGACGCCCTGGCCGGCACGAGCGGTGTGCTGACGCGCGAAATCAACAGTCGTGGTCAAAGCATCGCCTCGGCAGGCGGGGAGTACGTGCCAGCAGTGCGTGGCGAGCATCTCGTGACCACGCTTCATCGCGCTTTGCAGTTCCAGACGGATGGAATCCTGCAGCAGCAGGTAGAGCGCCTGATGGCCCGCAGTGGCACGGCAATCGTGATGCATACCAAAACCGGCGAGATCTATGCCATGTCGAATGTGCGTCGCAATGACGATGGCACCTACGGCAATGGCGCCGGAAACATCGCGGCGGTCGAAGCGCACGAACCGGGCTCGGTAGCCAAAGTGTTCAGCGTGGCTGCCGCCCTGGACGACGGTGCCGTCACGGCGCAGACGAATTTCCTCGTGCCCGGCAAGCAGGTATTCAACAAAGGTACGCAGTGGGAACAGGAGATCAAGGACGCTTACCCGCATCCCACCGAAGAAATGTCGGTGCGCAAGATTCTCGTTGATTCATCCAACTTGGGGACCGTGCAGATTTCACAAACGCTGAGCACCGAGCGCAATCGTCAGTGGTTGTCCGCCTTCGGCTTTGGTGAAAAGACGTCGTTGCAGTTTCCCGGAGAGTCGCGTGGTCAGTTGAAGTTGGCACGCAACTGGCAAGGTACGGAGCAATTCACCTTCTCGTATGGTTACGGCTATTCCGCAACTGCCCTGCAGTTGATTTCGGCAGTCAACGTGGTGGCCAACGACGGCGTATACATCGGACCAAAATTGGTGACGGCAGCGGTGAACGAGCAAGGCGTAAGTACACCCACACCGGAGACGCCGACACGACGCGTGGTATCGAGCGCTACTGCGGCCACGATGCGCTCGCTGCTTACTGATGTGGTGTGTTACGGCACGGCGCAACTCGCCAAGATTCAAGGAATGTCGGTCGGTGGCAAGACAGGAACTGGTTACATTCGTCAAGACAACGGCACCTACCTGAAAGACGACGGCTCCCGCGCGTACTTTGCGTCGTTCGTCGGCTTCCTGCCGGCGAGCCAGCCGGAATTCACCATTCTCGTATCGATCGACGAGCCCGATCCGAGTTCGCGCGATCGCTTTGGTGGTACCGCCGCAGCGCCGGTGTTCCAGCGCATCGGTCAAGTGATCGTGAATGAACTCAACCTGCGGCCGCAGCCAGGTGATACCGGATGTGTCGGCAAACGACCAGCCGAACTCGGACCGAGCCACTAATCGCATGCTCACCGTTGGTGGCCTCCTTGCGCAAGTGGGTCACCACTCTTCGACTGCTCCCGTATTGCGCGTAGAGGGTGCCGTGAGTGGTGAAGTTCTCGATGTCACCAATGACAGTCGGGCCGTGCGTTCAGGTTCGCTCTTTTGCTGCGTGCGTGGCGAGCAGTTCGACGGTCACGACTTTGCACGCGAAGCGGTGCGACTCGGTGCTACATCGCTGTTGGTGGAGCGGCGCATCGATGGAGTTGACGTACCCCAGATCATCACGACGGATAGCCGTCGCGCGATGGGTCATCTCGCGGCTGCATTCCACGACCATCCGAGCCAGACGCTCACGGTGGTGGGGGTGACCGGTACGAATGGCAAGACCACGACGGCGCACATGCTTGGTGCAATCCTGCGACAAAGCGGGCGGCGCACCACGGTGCTGGGTACGTTGAGCGGCGAGCGAACCACACCAGAAGCACCCGTGTTGCAACGCACACTGGCAGATGAGCGCAGTCGCGGCACCGCCGCCGTCGTGATGGAGGTGTCGTCACATGCCCTCGCACTGCAGCGAGTTGTCGGCACTCGTTTTGCCGCTGCGGTCTTCACCAATATTGGTCATGACCATCTCGACTTTCATCGCACGCACGACGCCTACTTCGCTGCGAAGGCAAGCCTGTTTTCGTCGGAGTACACCGGGCGCGGCGTCATCAATCGTGACGACGAGTTTGGTCGCGCAATCGAGAAGTCATCCGACATCTCCATCACCACCTTTGGGCGCAACGACATCGCCGACGTGCATGTAGATGCGACGGCAAGCGTCTTTTCCTGGAGGGGTGCACGAATTCGCAGTGCAATTGGAGGAGACTTCAATGTGCTCAATGCGCTGGCTGCCGCTACGACCGCCGCCGAGCTCGGGGTCTGCGTCGGCGATATTGCCGGCGGGCTCGACAACCTTGCACAAATCCCTGGTCGATTCGAGAACGTGAATCCCGACGGCGACTTTTCGGTCATCGTGGACTACGCCCATACCCCCGAGGCATTGCGCAACGTAATCGCGTCTGCACGAGCCGTGGCGGGTGGTGCCGTGATCATCGTGTTCGGTTGCGGTGGAGACCGTGACCCGAGCAAACGCCACGACATGGGTGCAGCAGCATCGGCGGCCGATCACATCATCGTCACCAGTGACAATCCGCGCCACGAGGATCCGAATGCCATCATCGCCGCGATAGTCGGTGGCATCCCTGCTGCGGCAGCGGATAGGACCGTCATCGAAGTCGATCGGGGTGAGGCGATTCGTTTGGCGTGCGCACGGGCCCAACGCGGGGATGTGGTCGTCATCGCCGGTCGCGGTCATGAGTCGGTGCAGTCGGCAATGGGTAAGGACACTCCCTTTAGTGATGCCGAAGTTGCCCGTCGCATGTTGGGGGTCTGCGCATGATTGCGATTCTCATGGCGAGTGCCATCTCCATCGTTGCCTCGATTGCGTTCACGCGATTGTTGATCGCCTATTTCACGCGGCTCGGCAAAGGTCAGCCCATCCTTGGTGCCGAGGATCGTGGACCAACGCATCACATGCATAAACAAGGCACGCCGACCATGGGTGGTATCGCAATCCTGTTTTCGGCCTGGCTTGGATGGTTCATTCCTCATGCTCGTGAAGGTCTGGTGTTTTCCGACCAAGTGCTCTACATGTGGCTGGCCATCGTCGTGCTCGCCGGCATCGGATTTCTGGATGACTACCTGAAGGTGCGCCGCCAACACAACCGTGGCATTTTCTGGAAGAAAAAGGGCTGGATCACCTTTGGCATCGTCGTGTTGTTGATGTGGTTGCTGGCCTCGCAGACGGGCGTGAGCGAAACCATCTCGTTCACCCGCGCCGAAGTGCCAGGTTGGGATGTGAGCACCCCGATTTGGGTGTTGTGGACTGCACTCATGGTCTGGGCAACGACGAACGCCGTGAACGTGACGGACGGACTCGATGGTCTGGCAGCGGGTTCGGCCATGTTCGGCTTCGGGGCCTTTGGTTTGATCGCCTATTTCGCATTTCGAAACTCCGACATCTATTCATCGATCGTGAACCCGTTGGATCTTGCCGTTCTGGCCGCTGCGATGGCCGGCGCCTGTGGCGGATTCCTGTGGTGGAACGCTGCCCCTGCACGAATCATCATGGGTGACGTCGGTGCACTCGGCATCGGTGCGGCACTCGGGTTGCTCGCGGTGACCACCAACACCCATTTCTTGTTGCCGATCATCTGCGGCATCAACGTGATGGAAGCAGGGTCGGTCGCCGTGCAGATGGGCGTCTTCAAGGCCAGTGGTCGCAAGAAACGTCTCTTCAAAATGTCGCCGATTCACCACCACTTTGAACTGTCGGGTTGGCCGGAGACCACGGTCATCATTCGTTTCTGGTTGCTGGCCGCCTTGTGCGTGGCTGCTGGGGTGGCGCTCTTCATCGCGGACTTCACCAACGAGATTCGTCTCATCGGGGAAGCGCTATGACCACGCTGGTGTACGGACTTGCCGTTGCCGGGCGCAGTACGGCGAAGTTTCTGGTGTCGCGGGGTGAGCCCGTCATGCTCGCCGATGATCGAGTGTCACCCGACAACATTGCGTTCGCCGAGTCGCTCGATGCCGAGTTGGTGCAGGGCCCCGATGCGGCAATGACGTGCGCGCGCCGCCTGGGTGAATTCAGTCGTGTGGCTCCGAGCCCGGGAGTGCCCGAGTCGCACCCGATCATCACCAGTGCGATACGCGCCAATGTGGAACTCGTGTCGGAAATTGAACTCGCATACCGATCCGAGCAGGCAAGTGGTCGGGCACGACCCATCGTTGCCATCACCGGAACCGATGGGAAAACCACCACCACGCTGATGGCTGCAGCGATGCTGTCGGCGTCGGGGCGTCGAGCGGCTGCCGTGGGGAACACGGAAGTTCCCTGGGTGGAGGCACTCGATGATTCACACGACGCCTATGCGGTGGAGTGCTCGAGTTTCCGTCTGCGTCACACGCACCACTTCCGCGCTGATGCGGCAACCTGGCTGAATCTTGCGCCCGATCATCTGGATTGGCATCACGATCTGTCTGCGTATCGTTTGGCCAAGGAACGCATCTGGGCGATGGCGCGCGCAGGTGATGTCGCAGTGGCGCCGGTGCGCGACGAATCCATCGTGAAGAGTGCCCGATCTACTGCTGCACGAGTGGTGACGTTCGGTTTGGCGAGTGCCGACTATCGCATCGATGATGGAGCGCTCGTTGGACCAATGGGCCGCATCGTGGATGTGGGACAACTGGGTCGTGCACTTCCACATGACCTCACCAATGCCTTGGCGGCGAGTGCGTTGGTGCTCGAGTCCGGACTCGGCACCGTGGAGGGAGTCGCCGTCGCGTTGGCTCGCTACCGCCATGCGCCGCACCGCATCCAGTTCGTGGCAGAACTTGACGGAGTGTCGTATTACAACGACAGCAAAGCCACAAGCCCTCACGCAGCACAAGCGGCGCTGACCTCGTTCGACCGCATCGTGTTGATTGCCGGAGGCAAGAACAAAGGTCTCGACCTTTCCTCGATGGCCAGTCAACCCGAGCGGATGCGTGCAGTCGTTGCCACCGGACATGCCGCAGACCTGATTGCTGCTGCATTTCGTGGTGTGTGCCCGACCGTGCGTGCCGATTCAATGCAAAGTGCCGTGCAGGCGGCACGCGAACAAGCACAACCCGGTGATGTGGTGCTTCTGTCGCCTGGCTGCACCAGTTACGACTGGTACTCCAATTACGGAGAACGCGGCGATGACTTCACTCACTGTGTTCAATCACTCAGGAAAGAGAGCAAGGTATGACATCGATCAATGTCGAAGACACGGGCGGATTCGCCATCCCGTCGCTGCGCGAGCGGCGCAAAGCCGCACTCGCCGGACGTCGACTCGGCAATCGTGCACTCGGTGCCGAGACAGAACCCAGCCGCACGTTCTTTGCAATCTTGTTCACCGTCACCGTTCTGGTGGCACTCGGCTTGGTAATGGTGCTGTCTGCATCCTCAATCGTGTCGGTCAACACCGGTGGTTCGGCGTTCACGATGTTCCTCAAACAAGTGATGTGGGCATTCTTTGGTGTCATTGCCGCGCTCGGCACGTATCGCATGCCGTATCGCGCTTGGCAACTACTCAACAAGCCAATGGCAGTCGTCGTGGTGGCCCTCAACCTCATGCCATTCACCGGTCTTGGCATCACGGTGAACGGGGCGCATGCGTGGGTGGAGATGGGTCCCGTTCGCTTCCAGCCGTCGGAGTTGCTCAAGTTCGCACTCATTATTTATCTGACCAACACCCTCGGTCGTCGACAGGCAGAACTCACGGACTTTCATCGGACGTTCAAGCCGGCGATGTTCGCCTGGGCTCTCGCAGCAGGCTTGGCGATGGCACAACGCGACCTCGGTGCAGCGATCGTGTTGTCGGGTATCGCGTTCACGGTGTTGTACATGGCGGGCAGCCCGGTGCGCTGGATTCTTGCCAGTGCGGCAGCGTCGATGGTGGTGGGTTTCGGTTACATCCTGACCTCCTCAACGGGCATCAGTCGATGGACGGCATTTTTCGACATCGAAGCAAACAAGGAACACAGCGGCTACCAGGTCTGGCAATCGATGCTCAGCATTTCCAATGGAGGACTCTCGGGTGTCGGCCCCGGTGCGGGCACGAGCAAATGGGGATATGTGCCGCTTGCACACAGTGACTTCATCTTCACCGTGATTGCCGAAGAATTTGGTTTCGTCGGTTCCACCCTGGTGATTGGTGGATTCTTCGTGCTCACATTGCTCGGCTTCGTCGTTGCAATGCGCGCACCGGACTATTCGGGTGCGCTGTTGGCGGCAGGTATCACGATTTGGTTTGCCGTTCAGGCAGTCATCAACATCGGAGGTGTGGTGGGTGCAATGCCCGTCACCGGATTGACCCTGCCACTCATTTCCTACGGTGGAAGTTCACTCATGATCACGCTTGCTGCCGCCGGGTTGTTGTTGAACGTTGCACGAAAAGCTTCGTGACGCTCGGGCGTAGCGATAGCGTTTCAAACAGTCTTGTGACTTCAACGAACATGCCCTCGTCGCCGAGAGTTTTTGCGGTCATTGCTGGCGGCGGCACGGCTGGTCACATCATCCCTGCCCTGGCGATTGCCGAGCAATTGATCGAGCGTGGTCGTGCGCCGCGTTCCATCGCTTTCGTTGCTTCCCGGCGGGCCAGTGACGAGCGATTGCTGACACCAACGGACTTTCCCCGTTTGCTTCTGAATGTGGACGGCTTGCAGCGAAGTCTGGCGCCGCGCGCGGTGCTTCGTTCGTTGCTGGCACTGCCAAAGTTGTTGATGGCAACTGCACTTGCCACACGGCAGTTTCGCACGTGGCAGCCACGGGTGGTGGTGAGCGTCGGTGGTTTCGCCAGCGAGCCGGCCATACGTGCAGCCCGTGCACTGCGAATTCCGACCGTCGTGGTGAGTTACGACCAGCACCCGGGTTTGGCAACCCGCCGGCAAGCACGACGCGCGAGCGCCGTAATCACCGCGTTTGCCGGCAGTGCCTTGCCGGGTGCAAAACATGCAGGTGCCCCGGTGCGGGCGAGTGTGCGACGACTTCTGCGCAACACCGCGGGTGATGCTGCTTCCCGGTCGCGGGCGGCCGAACACTTCGGCATCGACGCTGGTCGGAAAGTGGTCGTGGCGATGGGTGGTTCATTGGGCTCACACATCATCAATGACGCCGTGGAGAAGTTTGCATTGCAACACGCAGGGCGAACCGATTTGGCAATCCTGCATCTTGCGGGAGATCGCTACATGCAGGACGCCTTCGCACTCCCGGTCGGCTCGAGTTTGCAGTACGTGCGCCGCGCCAGCCACGCCGACATGGCCGATGTTTGGCAGCTCGCCGACATCACCGTATGTCGCGCGGGGGCCAGCACCGTGGCGGAATTGGTCTCGGTCGGCTCTGCAGCGCTCGTGGTGCCATGGGCACAAGCAGCCGATGACCACCAACGTCTTAATGCGCGCTGGCTGAGTGATGCGGGCGCTGCCGTGCTGATGGAAGAACAGGAGTTGCCGACATCATTTGCCGAGCAGCTCACGCGGCTGATCGATGACACGGTGCTGCGGGAACGACTCGCGGCAAAGTCGTATGCACTGGGTTCGTTGAATCGTTCGTCGGCCATTGGTTCGATCATCGAGTCGGTTGCACGTTGACGGCACCATGAAGCAGCCACAGCGCATTCATATCGTCGGCATCGGCGGTCCGGGTACGAGCGCCATTGCGATCATCTTGCATGAAATGGGTTTGCAGGTGTCAGGTAGCGACATCGTGGTGTCGGAGTCGATCGAGCGCTTGCGTCGCATGGGAATTGTGGTGGGCGTACCGCACGATGCCTCGGTGGTCGATGGCTGTGATGTGGTGACGTATTCGGCGGCGGTGCCAGCGAACAATGTCGAACTCGCGGCTGCCCGCAGTGCGGGGATCACGGTGTGGACTCGGGCCCAGATGCTGGCGTGGATCAGCCGTCAATCGCACACCGTTGCCGTCGCCGGGACCCACGGCAAGACCACGACGACCACGCTGCTCACACTGATGTTGCGTGCCGGCGGCCGCGACCCCGGGTATCTCATCGGTGCCGAGGTGCCGCAGTTGCAACACAGTGCACATTGGGGCGGGCAAGATTTCGTGGTCGAAGCCGACGAGAGCGATTCCAGCCACGTAGCAATCGCATCTCGTTCGGCAATTCTCACCAATGTGGATACCGATCATCTTGACCAGCACGGTTCATTTGCCGGTGTGGTTGCGTCATTCGATGCGTTTTTGGCGGCGGTGCCCGAATATCGGGTGGTGTGTGCAGATGACGAGAAGGCCTTGTCGCTGGCTCGCCGTCACGGTGCGCTCACGTACGGTATTGATCAACACGGTATTGATAAGTACGGTGCAACGCTGGCTGCCGATGGTCAACCCATCGATGTATGCGCGGTGGATATTCGATTCACCGCCGAGACCGTCGAGTTCAGCGCAGTGGCAGCGTCGTGGCGAGCCACGGTGTCATTGCCCCTGCGCGGCGTGCACAATGTGCGCAATTGTTTGGCAGCGTTGACCATGGCCGTGCAGTTGGGGGTCGAACCACAGGTTGCCGCCGATGCTGTCGCCGATTTTCGTGGTGTCGAGCGACGCTTCGAGATTCGTGGTGCTGACGGCGGTGCCACATTCGTGGATGACTACGCCCATTTGCCGGCGGAGATCGCCGCAGTCTTGCAATCGGTGCGCGCTCACGGTTCGACATGGAAACGGGTCATCGCCGTATTCCAACCCAATCGTTTTCATCGCATGGCGATCATGTCAGATGAGTACCGTGACGCATTCCAGGCCGCCGATCTCGTCGTGGTGACGGATATCTACGCATCGGGGACCGATCCCATTGCGGGTGTCACTGGTCATCTCGTTGTGGATGCGATTCGCGCAGCACATCCACAGGCACGGGTGGAGTGGCAAGCCACGCGTGGAGAGCTGGTCGAGTTCGTCGCACGCGAAGCAAGGGATGGCGACGTGTGCATTTCCATGGGGTGTGGCGACATTGAGACATTCCCCGATGAGGTAGTGGCCCGTCGGCGAGAATTGTCCCGTGCCCACTGACGACACTGATTCATTTGCGCAGCGAATGCGGGCGCTTGATCGTCTGGGCGTCTTGTTGGGCGCCCGTGTCAAGCGGGATGTGCCGTTGGCGCCGTACACCACGTACAAAGTTGGTGGCCCGGCGAGTCTGCTGGTAACCGCTCGCTCACTCGACGATTTGCACGCGGTGAGCAACGCACTGCGCGAGCAGCGCGTGCCACTGCTCGTCATTGGGCGGGGGAGCAATCTGCTGGTGTCTGATGACGGCTTTGACGGCTTGGTGATCGTGCTCGGTGAATTTGCCGACGAGATTCGCTGG
>JBEDEI010000084.1:0-6871 GCA_041175765.1 Actinomycetota bacterium
GTCGCGGGCGTGTTCGGCAAGCGCGAGATGCTCGGTGCTCGTAGGGCAAATGGCGGCGAGTTCCTGCACGAGTGCAGTAGCGGTCGGGGATGTTTCACGTGTCGGCGAAGCAGCCCAGCGCGAATAAATGTCGCCGCCGCCAAACGCAATCGGTGGTGTCGGTTGTGACGGCGGTGCTGGTGGTGTCATGACACTGCGGCGTTGTCTTCGCGGGCGCAGATGTGCAGGAATCGCTGAACTTCATCATTGATTCGCGCTTCGTCCCAGCCAAGCTCCGGAGCAATCAAGCGGGCAGTTTCTTGTGCTGCTGCGGCGGTGGCATGACGGTCATAGAGCAGGCCACGAATGCGGCGTGACAACACATCGTCGAGCGTGACGACTAGTTCGTGACGTGCGGCGTAGATCGCCTCGGCGCGAAGGTAGGGAAGCCCGGCGATCAGTGGTGCGCCCAGCGTGGCGTCGCGAGCGACGAGTTCACGCACAGCGTCTGCTTGCGTGCCGAAACGCGCAACCAGGTGGTCGCTTCGATTCCGTGAGGTGGCAGCAAAGAGTGGGAGGCGTTTGGTGGTGCATCGCCGTGGGCGACCACGCTCACTCGTCGTGGTGCCACTTCGATGCTGCTTCTTCAAGCCTTCAACGACCGCATCCACCGTGTGTTCTGCCATCTTGCGATAGGTGGTGAGTTTGCCGCCCGTAATCGTGACCATGCCCGAGTTGCTCACCATTACCTTGTGGCGACGAGACAGATCGGCTGTGCGACCCTTTGCGGTTTCACCATCGCTCGAGACCACCAGTGGCCGCAATCCGGCCCACGTGCCGACCACGTCGTTCCGGGTGATCGTTCGGCCACTTCCTGCAACTGCCTTGTTGAGAGCGCGCAGGCAATAGTCGATGTCGTCTTGCGTGCATTGCGGGTCATCGATGCTGCCTTGGTAATCGGTATCCGTGGTACCCACATAGGTGTAACGGTAGGTGCCGTCGTCGTTGCGCAGATGTGGCACCACGAACAGAGATCGCTTGTCGCCCGGCACGGGAATCACCACCGCGATGTCGTTTTGCACCAGTTCCCACGGCACGGTGATGTGAACACCTTTGGCCGGGCGAATGGTGGCTGATTCGCCACCACCGTCCATTCGGCGCAGTGCATCGCCCCACACACCCGTGGCGTTCACGACGACGTTGGCATTCACACGTATGGTCTCACCTTCACTGGTGCGCAATTCTGCGCCAGTTACCTCGCCGCTCGGGTTTTTGTGCAGAGTGGTGACCGCGCAGTGATTGACGATGGTGGCACCGCGTTCGATTGCCGAACGGATGATCGCCAATGTGAGGCGCGCGTCATCGGCCTCGGCATCGAAGTAGAGGTATGCAGCCGACAGTCGCTCGCTGCTCATGGTGGGCATGTGGGCGAGAGCAGTCTTGGAACGCAAGCGACGGTGGAACTTTCCAACGCGCCAACCACCCGTGAGGTCGTACATCCACAACGCCGAGCCAAGAGCACGAGCAATCTTGCGCGATACCACTCCTTCCTTGGTGAGCACAGGAATCATGAACGGCAAGACGCGTACGAGGTGGGGAGCGTTGCGCAAGAGTCGTTGGCGTTCGTGGAGCGCCTCGTACACCAGTGCGATGTCGCCTTGCTGCAGATAACGCAGGCCGCCATGGATCAACTTGCTGCTCTTTGACGATGTACCTGATGCAAAGTCGGCGGCATCCACCAGTGCCACCCGCAAGCCGCGGGCCGCAGCATCCAGTGCCACGCCGGCACCAGTGATGCCGCCGCCGACGACCAGCACGTCGAATGAGCTGTTGCGAAGCTGGGCGATGGCCGCTTGTCGAGCTGCCCTTGGCGCTGACTTGGCGGCGTTGGTTGCAGCGTTCACGGCGCCGAGCCTACGAGGCTTCGACGAACTGAACGTGTGACGGATAACCACACTCTGCTTATCTGCACGACTTGCAGATAAGCAAGTGATGCGCCTATCGTCGTAGGCGTGCGTTCACCCGAAATCATCGCTGATGCCTACCGCAACGAGGGCCGTCGTCTGACCCCTCAACGTCAGTTGTTGTTCGCCCTGATGCACGGCAACGAAACGCACCCGTCTGCCGAGGGTCTGTACGAGGTGGCGAGCAAGCGCATGCCGGGTATTTCGCTGCGCACGGTGTACCAAACGCTCGATGAGCTGGCAGCCATGGGCGAGATTCAACTCATGCATTGCGACGGTGGCGCAGTGCGATTCGATCCGAACGTCGATGACCATCATCACGCACTCGATGCTTCCACCGGTGAAGTATTTGATGTCTACGTCGACAACATCGACGAACTTCGCGCCAAGTTGCCAGAGGGTTTTCACGTCGATCAGGTCAGCATCGTGTTCCGCGGGCGATTGGCTCGTCACGCGAAGTCCTCGAAAAAGAGCAGTACACAAAAGTCTCCCGCGCAGCAGCAAACTGCACGGGCGAAACCCACAACGCGGTCGCCTCGGCGCACGAGTCGTGGAAACAACAAATAACCCCACTACCAAGGAGAACACTCATGGCCAAATTGCACGGCACCAAAACACATGAGAACCTCAAGGAAGCGTTTGCTGGCGAGAGCCAGGCCAACCGCCGTTACTTGTGGTTCGCTCAAAAGGCCGATGTCGAGGGATACCCCGACGCAGCCGCCCTGTTCCGTTCGGTCGCCGAAGGCGAAACCGGACACGCACACGGCCACCTCGATTACCTCGCTGAAGTCGGTGACCCCGCCAGCGGCGAGCCGATCGGTGACACCGAGCAAAACCTGAAGGCGTCCGTCGCCGGTGAGACCTACGAGTACACGCAGATGTACCCGGGTTTCGCCAAGACTGCACGCGAGGAAGGCTTTGCCGAAATCGCCGACTGGTTTGAGACACTTGCTCGCGCCGAAAAGAGCCACGCTGGCCGATTCGGTGAGGGCTTGAAGTCACTCGCCTAATACGTAATCGCACTACGGAAATTGACCCGGGTGTTCAGCACCCCCCGCTGGCACCCGGGTCGACTACCGATGAACTTCCATCGCTACCGCACACGCAAGACTGAAGAGCTATGACCACTACCTACGACCCACATCATCCGATGTATCTGGATGAAGCCGACACGCGAGAAGAACTCACCCGCGTCTACGACCTTTGTCATGGCTGCCGCCTGTGCTTCAAATTTTGTCCATCATTTCCCACCCTGTTTGACTACATCGACCAACACGACGACCAAGACGCCGGCAAGATGACGCCAGCACAGCAAGATCACGTCATCGACGAATGTTTCCAGTGCAAACTTTGCTACATCAACTGTCCGTATATCCCTGGTCAGCATGAGTGGGCACTTGACTTCCCGCGACTCATGTTGCGAGCCGACGCGATGCGCCGCGCCAACGGGCAAGTTTCGTTGCGCGATAAAGCAACCACGGCATTCATGGGTCATACCGACGCAATCGGCAAGGTGTCGGTAGCGACGGTCAAACTGACCAACAAAGTGATGGGCGCCAAGCCCGGGTCGCTCATTCGCAAAGCAGTCGAAGTTACTGCGGGCATCTCGAGCGTGCGCCTGTTGCCCAAGTTTGCGCGGGCTCGCTTCTCCTCGTGGTTCAGTCAGCGTCCCAAGGTGCGCGTCGGCAAGAAGCAGGGAAGCGTGACGGTGTTCCCCACATGTCTGGTCGAGTATCAGGAGCCCGCAATCGGCAAGGCTCTCGTGAAGGTGTATGAACACAACGGCATCGAATGCTCGTTGACCGACGCTGGTTGCTGTGGCGCACCGTATTTGCACAGCGGCGATATGGCCAAGTTCACGAAGGTGGCTGTCGACAACGTGGCCACGCTGGCTGCCGAAGTGCGCAAGGGCAACGACATCGTGGTGCCCCAACCGACGTGCAGTTACGTGTTGAAAAAGGACTACCTCGACTACGTCGGTGGCCCCGATGCGCAACTCGTTTCGGAACACACATTCGATGCCGCCGAGTACCTCATGAAGGTGCACAAGACCGAGGGCTCGTCGCTCGACACTCAGTTCCCCGGTGAAGTTCCAGAAACCATCACGTACCACACACCGTGCCACTTGCGTGCGCAAAACATCGGACTAAAGAGTCGCGACCTGATGAAGTTGACCGGCGCAAAGATCAAACTCGTGCAGCAGTGCTCGGGAATCGACGGCATGTGGGGTTTGCGCGCAGAAAACGCCGAACTCTCGATGCCGATCGGTAAGAAACTTGGCGACATGATCAAGGATGCCGCCGGTGATGTAGTGGCAGGTGACTGTCACTTGGCGAACACCGCCATCATCGAACAAACTGGCGCCACACCGCTGCACCCGCTGCAGGTAGTGGCCAAGGCATACGGCATCGAGGCCGAGTAGAACCCCAATCCCAATCCACACCAACAACAAGGAGACACCCCCCATGTCCACTTCCACCACCAGCAGAAAATTGCGCCTCGAGGACATCTTGGATCATCGTGCGTACGAGCGAATCCGTGATGCTCGACGCGCGGAGGTCATCGAGTTGAAGCGCCGTCGACGCTTGCATCTCGGCACCGTGGTAACCGTGTCGTTCGAAAACCGGGCAACGATGCACAACCAGATTCAGGAGATGTTGCGCGTCGAACGAGTCGTCACTGATGAGGGAGTGAACGAGGAGTTGAAAGCCTTCAACCCGATGATTCCCGAGCCGGGTCAGTTGTGCGCCACGCTGTTCGTGGAACTCACGACCGAAGACCAGATGCGTGAATGGTTGCCCAAACTGGTGGGTATCGAGAAGTCGATCGTGGTACACCTTGCTGACGGAACACAGGTGCGCGGCATCGTGGACGAACAGCACGCCGAGGGTCTCACTCGCGAAACCGTGACTGCGGCCGTGCACTACTTGCGCTTTGAATTCACGCCTGAGCAGATCGCCACGTTCGCCAAAGGTGGTGTGCAGTTGCGTTGTGACTTGTCGAACTATCTCGAGGCCATCGAGTTGCCCGACTTCACCGTCGCCGAGCTGCTCACCGACCTGCGCGACGACAGTTGACCTCAACTATGGAGGGGTTTGGCGAGTTTCACCTTCGCTAGCTGGGTGGGCTGTTGTAGGCCCTGCAGAGCAGTATCGAAATCGGGGAGGGCAAACACCTCACCGGTATCGGTGATCATGATGTAGCGGTCGAACTGCGCCAGAAACGTGCGGTCGTGGCTCACGGCAATGACCGTGCCCTCAAAACCGTCAAGTGCTTTCTCCAACGACTCCGACGATTCAATGTCGAGGTTGTCGGTGGGTTCGTCGAGCAACAGCACATTGTGGCCTTCAATCTCGAGCCGCAAAATTTCCAGACGCGCCTTCTGTCCGCCTGAAAGTGTTTCGAATTTCTGGCGCGCTTGATTGCGCAATCCGTAGCGGGCAAGAGTTTTCATTGCGCGCTCTTCGTCGGAAATGCGGTCGTGGACGATGTCGATGCACTCTCGCCCCAAAAAGTCGGGACGATCGTTGATTTGGGTGAACACACCAACCGACGTGCGCGGACCAAAGCGCACATCGCCAACGGTGGGCTGCAATTCTTGCGAGAGCACTTTGAGAAGATGAGTTTTGCCCGTGCCGTTGGGGCCGATGAGTGCCACACGCTCGCCGTGATAAATCTCGTCACTGAATGGCAGGAAGAGGTCGTGCATGGAGACGCCGTTCAACCGGGCGACACGACGGGCAGCATCGGCGCCACGGAGTCGAACGTAAATTTGTTGGTCGGGCACCGGCGGTGGCGGTGGCCCGGCGGCGACGAATTTTTCCCAGCGCGTTTCCGCTGCATTTGCTTTGGTGGCGTTCTTGAAGTTCTGCGCCGCCCGTTGCTTCATGATTTTCATGTGGTGGAATAGTCGACGTTCTTCTTCTTGCCAGCGCTTGAGGTCGTCACCCAACAACTCCTGACGCTTCTCGCGTGCCTCGGGAAATGTGGCGAATGAGCCACCATGCACCCAGCAGCCCGAGCCCTCGACGGCCACGATTTTGGTGGCGCAACGTTCCAACAGAGTGCGGTCGTGGCTCACCATGAGAATCGTTGAAGGACAGTTGCGCAGTTGCTCCTCCAGCCATTCACGTGTGGGAATATCGAGGTAGTTGTCGGGCTCATCCAACAACAAGACATCTGCTCCGGAAGTCAGGAGTAGATCGAGTACAAGTCGTTTGCGTTCACCTCCGGAGAGTTCCGACACGAGGCGGGTGAAGACATCCTCCACCTCGCTTTTCACACTGCGTTGCGCTGACGCTTGCCATTGCGCTTCGAGTTCGTATCCGCCCAGATCTCCCCAGTTGCCGAGTGCTGTGGCGTAGGCCATGCCATCATCGGCACCTGAGTGCATGGCGTGTTCGGCGCGTACGAGCTCGCGTCCGGCATCCCGGAGAGCGGGGGGAGCTACTTCAATCAGCATTTCGCGCAACGTGTCGGTAGGTCGTGACATGCCGACGTCTTGTGTCATGTACAACATCGAGCCGCCAATCGAGAATTCGCCGGCGTCGGCTTCGATCTGGCCGGAAAGTATGCGCAAGATCGTGCTCTTCCCGACACCATTTGCCCCGACGATGGCCGCGTGTTCGCCACGGGCAACGCGAAAGCCAACATCAAAGAACAGTTGGTCGCCACCGGGAGGGCCGTACTCCAATTCACTTACGACGATGCTCGACACAGACTTACAAGTGTGTCGGAAGATTTGCTCTGACGTGTGTCTGGCCGCTGGGATTACATTGCTGGGTCTCTGCACAGGAATGCTGCGAGGATAAGGGTGTGAACGTGTTGACGCATGAGCAGGCGGCCGATCGGATGCGCGCGCTGCTCTCTGGCACCGAGTCTGCCGAGCGCATTACGGAGTTTCTGCTCGGGTACAACGCCCGCGAAGC
>JBEDEI010000085.1:0-35952 GCA_041175765.1 Actinomycetota bacterium
GGCCAGCGAGGCGGCACCTATCAGGAGCGTTACGAGCGGAATTACTTTGACGAAAAGCTCGTCCAGATGCTCAACGGGCTGGATATCGGTGATGCCGCACTGGTGTTCGGGCGAATTGACCGCACCCCTGATACCGGGGTCGACCCGGAAGCGTTTCATATCGGGCGCCTTGCGGTGGCCGATGTTGACAGCAATCAATTGATCGTCGACTGGCGCGCCCCGGTTGCTGAGCCGTTTTATCGTGCTACCGGTCGTGACACCATGCAGTTGCTGCGCCGACGCCACTTCATGATGGACGGTCGTCAGTTGGTGGCGATAGAAGACGAACTCTTCGGCGCCAATCACTTGGGGATAGGGCGTGATGAGGGGTTGGGTGCTCCGCAGTTGCGCGGACAAAGCACACTGCTTGCGGCAATCAGCAAGGGTCGCAGCGGGCAACTCGGTGACATCGTCGCCACCATTCAGGCTGAACAAGACGTCATCATTCGCGCACCAAACAAAGGCGTGCTGGTGGTACAGGGTGGCCCCGGAACCGGCAAGACGGTCGTGGCACTACACCGTGCTGCGTATTTGTTGTACACCTACCGCTTTCCACTTGCGGATCAAGGTGTGCTCGTGATCGGCCCCAACCGGGTGTTCTTGCGTTACATCGAACGCGTATTGCCATCACTCGGCGAATCGGGTGTACGCGAAGCAGTACTCGGCGATCTGGTGAGTGATGTTCGTTATGGTGCGGTTGATTCGCCACTTGCTCGCCGGGTGAAGGGCGACCTGCGCATGGTGGACGTGTTGCAGCGCGCCGTTCGCGCCCGCCAGCGAGCCTTGAAGGAACCATTTGAGTTGCCGTTTGGCAGCGGTTTCCTGCGACTGCAGCCCAGCGACACCGCGCGTGTGGTGAAAGAAGCACAACGGCGCACTCGTCGCCACAACGAACTCTGTCGCGCAGTGGAGGGCGAGTTGGTATCGATGCTCATGTCGATGATGCGTGACCAGGAGTACACGCTGGCCACGGCACGCGAACGACTGCGCGAAATACCCGAGTTTCGCACCCTGGTGTTTCGGGTTTGGCCTTCACTTTCGGCTGCGGAACTGTTGCACGATCTTTTTGGTTCACGAGCGCTGCTCAAGTCGGCGGGTGCCGGGATCTTGTCGGAAGCAGAAGTTGAGTCGCTGTATCGACCTCGCAGCGAAACGCTGCAAGATGCAGTTTTCAGTGATGCAGATGTCGCATTGTTGGACGAGGCTCGCCACCTACTCGGGCCCAAGCCACGCAAGGGCGGTGTGGTGGACGAGTCGGACGAAATTGAAACGTACGGACACATCGTGGTGGACGAAGTGCAAGACCTCACGCCACTGCAATTGCGAATGGTTGGTCGCCGATCGCTCAACGGTGCAATGACGGTGGTTGGTGACATCGCACAAGCCACCGGGCCGTTCGCACCCGGAGACTGGAGCGATGTACTGGCACTCTTGCCAAAAAATCGGGATGCAACGGTTGCCGAGTTGTCGGTTGGATACCGCATCCCGCGTCAGATCATGGAGTTTGCAGGTCGTTTGCTTCCCACCGCAGCGCCGACGCAAAAGCCACCCACTGCGGTGCGCGAGGGTGACGCCGAACCGCGCATCGTTGGCACCACGAGTAGCACACTGATGCAAACGGTGGCAGCAGAAGCGGCAGCTCTGGTCGCCGAGTTGTCGAATGGGCGAGTGGGCATCGTGTGTCCCGAGCCGCTCGTCGACGCAGTTACCGCAGCACTTGATGCAGCGCAGGTGAAGTACGGCCGCGCCGGCGCGTCGGGGCTGGAGGCGATGCTCACCGTGGTGCCCGTCGGTGTGGTGAAAGGTTTGGAGATGGACGGCGTACTCGTGGTGGAACCCACCGATATTTACGAAATGTCGGATGCAGGCCCGCGTGGTTTGTACGTGGCGCTCACGCGTTCGACGCAGCGCTTGGTCGTGGTGCACTCGCGGGAATTGCCCGCCGAGTTGCGCGACTAATCGTTACGACGAAACTTCGAGCGAAGCCAAGGCAAGACGCAGGAAAAGTTTTGCCTTGTCGGCGTCGGCAGGACGGTTGCGCTCCACCGCACTGCGTGCCAATTCGATGACACGCCGTAAGTCATACGTAAGTTGATCAGCCAACTCGCCAAACTGAGCCACGATGAGTGGCTCCATGAGTTGCCATGCTCTGTTCACGCGATCCACATGGATACGTGCCAAATCCCGATCGTTGTCGAAAGTCGCCGCACCCAGTGCGGCCACTTCATCCCGGAGAATGACCTTGAGTTCATCAAGCGTTGCGTCGTCGGCAATGACAACGTCACTTTGCGTGGCTGCGTTGGTGGTGGCTGGGGTATCCAGTTCGATGACTTCGGTGGCACAGCCCGCAGTTGCAACGATGATGGTCGTGACCACAATTGCGATGTGACCTCGGCGCAACAAACTCATGTAGTGCTAGAGCGTGACAAGGAGGCGTTCGCTGACGAATTGATCAACCGTGGCCTTGCGGTCGACGGTGTCGTGCACGATGAGCCTGGCCACGCCTGCATGGTGATCCACCAGTGTGCACTCTTGGCCCGGAACGATGCGTTGCGACTGGAGCGTGTCGAGTGCGCCGTCGCGCTCCTCGATGTCTTCGGGGATGCGAACCACGGTGAAGCGTGTACCTGATGCCACTTTGGCCAGCGGGGTTACTGCAATGCTCGAGGCAACGGCACCCGGAATGGGGTTGCCATGCGGACACGTGGTTGGGTTACCGAGCAGACGAACCAAGCCCGCTTCGACGTCCTCGCTAATGACGTGTTCCCACTTGCAGGCCTCGTGGTGGGCCTGTTCCCAGGGCAAACCGATCACATCGATGAGGAAGCGTTCGGCAAGGCGGTGGCGACGCACGATACGCACGGCCAGCTCTTCGCCACTGGAGGTGAGCTGCAGGTGGGTGGAGTCGATTTTCAGGAGTTTGGCAACCTCCATTCGCTTCACCATTTCCGAGACGGAGGCACGAGACACATCCAGTCGTTCGGCCAGACGCGCCTGAATGACTTCGGCATTATCCTCGCGCATTTCGTAGATGCACTCGCAGTACTCCTCAAACGCTGGGTGATGTTCCCCGGCGGCAGGCATGGGGCTCAGCGTACCTATCGGCACACCGAGTAGGTACTCTTCGGCGGTGGCCATAGACACAGATTCCGTGCCATCCAGTGCGGTGGTCGAGCAATTCTCACCCGCCGTACGGGCGTGGTTTGCGGCATCGTTTCCGTCGGCGACGCCGGCACAAGCAGCGGGGTTCGTGCACATTCTTGGTGGTGCACACACACTGATTGCTGCACCGACGGGTAGCGGCAAAACGCTCGCTGCATTTTTGGTGGCAATCGATCGACTAGTTACTCGCCCCGTTGATGAACCTTCGGCCACCCGAGTGCTGTACATCTCGCCACTTCGTGCACTGGCCTTCGACGTCGAAAAAAACCTCCGCGCACCCATCGTGGGTATTCGTCATGCTGCCGAGCGCCTCGGCCAACCGTTTCGTGAACCCCAAGTGGCGATGCGCACGGGCGATACCAGTGCCCGTGATCGACAACGCATGTTGCGCAACCCGCCCGATGTGCTCATCACCACCCCCGAAAGCCTCTATCTCATGCTCACATCCTCCGCGCGATCAACGCTGGCGCACATCGACACTGTGATCATCGACGAAATACATGCGGTTGCTGCCACGAAGCGTGGCGCACATCTGGCACTTTCACTCGAGCGACTCGAAGAGTTGACCGAGCGCGCACCACAGCGAATCGGCTTGTCGGCCACCCAACGACCGTTGGAAGAAGTGGCGCGCTTTCTCGGTGGTTATCGCGACGGGGCACCACGGGAAGTATCGATTGTGGATGCAGGTGCGCGCAAACCGATGGAAATCGAAGTGGTGGTACCAATCGAAGACATGGGTTCACTCGGCAAAGTAACGCATGAGTTGCGAAGTGGTCCTGCGACGGCAGCGGCGGTGGAGCGGCGCACCAGTATCTGGCCAAGTATCACTCCCCGCATTCTCGAACTGGTGCAGCAGCATCGCAGCACCATCATCTTCTGCAATGCCCGGCGTGGCGCAGAGCGTCTGGCCGCACAACTCAACGAGTTGGCCGTAGACCTCGGAATTGGTGACGGTGACTTCGTCAAAGCACATCATGGTTCACTCGCCCGAGAACAGCGCATCGTGATCGAAGACCAACTGAAGCAGGGACAACTGCGCGCCATCGTCGCGACGAGCAGTTTGGAACTGGGCATCGACATGGGGGCAGTCGACTTGGTGATTCAAGTGGAGTCACCGGGCGCGGTGAGTCGTGGGTTGCAGCGGGTCGGTCGGGCGGGCCACTCGGTTGGCGAGGCAAGCAAAGGAAAGATGTTCCCCAAGCATCGACATGACTTGTTGGAAGTTGCCGTGGTTGCACGGCGCATGATTGATGCAGAGATCGAATCCACCCGTTACCTGCGAAATCCGCTGGATGTTCTGGCGCAACACATCGTGGCGCACGTAGCGATGCACCCGGACTGCAGCGTTGCCTCGCTCACGGCGATGATCCGTCGCTGTGCAAATTTTGCAGAACTCTCCGACGACATGCGCAACAATGTGCTCGATCTTCTGGCAGGCCGTTATCCGAGCGAAGAGTTTCGTGACCTGCGACCACGCATCGTGTGGGATCGCATTGCCGACACGTTGCGCGCCCGCGATGGGGCACAACGACTTGCCGTAACGAACGGCGGCACGATTCCTGATCGCGGCATGTTCGGGGTATTCCTGCCGGATGGAACACGCGTCGGCGAGCTCGACGAAGAGATGGTGTACGAAACCCGCCCCGGTGAAACGTTCGTTCTTGGTGCTTCTACCTGGCGGATCGAAGACGTGTCGTTCGATCGGGTCATCGTAAACCCGGCACCTGGCGAGCCGGGCAAGATGCCGTTCTGGCACGGGGATCGGCTGGGGCGCCCATTGGAACTTGGTCTTGCCATTGGTGAATTCCTGCGCACCATTCGCGACGAGCAGGTAACTCGGCCCGAGCAAGCCGAGCACATCCTGGTGGAACGTCACTGCCTGGACACGTTGGCAGCCCGCAACTTGTTGACCTACGTCGGCGAACAGGTCGAAGCGACGGGTACTTTGCCCGATGATCGCACCATCGTGGTGGAACGATTCCGCGACGAGATCGGCGATTGGCGCATCTGTATTCATTCGCCATTCGGCACACCAGTACATGCGCCCTGGGCAATCGCATTGGAACAACGATTGCTCGAACGGTTGGGTATCCCCATCGAAACGATGTGGGGAGATGATGGCATCGTGCTACGGCTTCCCGAAGCAGTGGATCGTGTACCAATCGAAGAATTGTTGATTGATCCCGACGAAATCACCGATGCACTCGTTGCGGCAGTTCCACAGACGTCGCTGTTTGCGGCGCGTTTTCGCGAATGTGCGGCGCGTGCACTGCTCTTGCCGCGTCGGCGCCCCGATCAGCGCACACCGTTGTGGCAACAGCGCCAGCGAGCCGCCGATCTACTTGCCGTTGCCGCCAAGTACCCAACGTTTCCCATCTTGCTGGAGACAAGTCGCGAGTGTCTGCAAGACGTCTTTGATGTGCCGGCCTTGCGTGATGTGCTGTCGCGGTTGCGCTCTCGGTCCATCCGCATCGTCAGCGTGGACACACCAAAGGCGTCACCATTTGCCCAAAGCCTGCTCTTCAACTGGATCGCGGCATACATGTACGAAGGCGATGCACCGCTGGCCGAGCGACGGGCGGCTGCGCTGGCGCTCGATCGTGATTTGCTCAACGACCTGCTTGGCTCAGAAGAGCTACGCGAATTGCTCGACGGTGAGGTACTGGCCGACATCGAGTTGGAGCTGCAGCACATCACCCACGATCGCCAAGCCAGAAGTGGCGACGAGGTGCACGATGTGTTGCGCCGAGTGGGCGACCTCAGTTTCGATGAGTTATCGCTGCGATGCCAGATGGATGTGACACCACATCTTGCCGAGCTCGTTGCACAGCGGCGCGTCATCGAGTTGGTGGTGGGCGGCGAACGACGTATGGTCGCCGCAGAGGATGCCGCCAGGTATCGCGATGCACTTGGCTGTGCATTGCCTCTCGGATTGCCCAAGGCATTTACCGATCCAGTCGATGCACCCCTCGTGGAATTGGTGGCCCGCTACGCGCGAACGCATGCGCCATTCGTTACTCGCGACGTGGCGCAACGATTTGGTGTGACCGTGGAGCGAGCCGCGGTGGCACTCTCCCAACTCGAGGCTGCTCATCGTTTGGTGCGTGGAGAGTTCCGGCCTTTTGGCACCGAGCGCGAGTGGTGCGATACCGAAGTTCTGCGGTTGGTGCGGCGACGTTCATTGGCAAAACTGCGCAAAGAAGTTGAACCCGTTGATCAGTCGACCTTCACTCGTTTCCTCACGGAGTGGCATGGCGTCGCGGCGCCTACTCATGGTGCTGATGCACTGATAGAAACCCTCACCGCACTTTCGGGTGCCGCACTCGTGGCATCCACCTTGGAAACCGACATCTTGCCCTTGCGAGTGCGCGGTTATCGCTCCACCATGCTCGACGACTTGTGCACGAGTGGCGAAGTCGTGTGGGTTGGTGCGGGGGCACTTGGTGGTAACGACGGACGCATTCGTCTCTTTTTTGCCGATCAACTTGCTTCGTTCTTGCCTGCATTGGAAAGTCTCGACCCACCAACTGGTGCAGTCCACGACCAGATTCGCGCCGCGCTTGCTGCCCGTGGCGCCAGTTTTTGGGGGCAGTTGCGCACTGCAGTGCCTGGTGCAACCGACGGCGAGTTGTTGTCGGCTCTCTGGGACCTCGTATGGGCGGGCGAAGTCACGAACGACTCACTCACTGCGTTGCGTGCCGTGTTGCATGGTGCCCACAGCGGCAAGAGCGCGCGAGCGCTTCCCGCCAGCGGCTCAGCACGTCGGGCTGCAGCGCGGTTGGTGCGCCCGCGCCACGTGCGTGGCGCAAGTGCGGCACGCGTGGGGCCACCAGCAGCACAAGGCCGTTGGAGTTTGGTCTCACAATTGATGGACCAACCAGCCGGCGCCACACAGGCTTTGCATGCACTCGCGATGCAGTTGCTCGAACGACACGGCGTGCTCACTCGCGAAGCGGTACTTGCCGAACATGTGCGTGGTGGTTTTGCGGGTGTCTACGGGGTGCTGAAGGCCCTCGAAGAGCGTGGCTCGGTACGTCGCGGATACTTCGTCGATGGTTTGGGCGCCGCCCAATTTGCCGTGCCCGGGGCAGTGGATCGTCTTCGTGCATGCAAGGACACGCAGTTGACGCCAGACGAAGAGCAATCGCTCGCTGTGGTGGTGCTTGCCGCCACCGACCCTGCTCAGCCATACGGCGCCTCACTCGATTGGCCACCAACATCGGGTCGCCCGTCACGAAGTGCGGGTGCACTCACACTGTTGCGTCATGGTCAGCCGCTGGCATGGTACGACGTGCGCAGCCATCACCTGGTGACATTTGCGTCATCACTCGAACCGCAACAGTGTGCGGCAATGGTCGAGGCGCTATCCAGTCTGGTGAAGGATGGTCGCGCCAAGAACATCGAGGTGCGCAAAATCAATGGCCTTGCCATCGACGACACTTCGATCGACATGGTGAATGCAATCGCAGTGCTCGAACAGCACCGCTTTGTGCGTGGCTATCGCGGGCTTGTGTTGCGCGATTGAGGTGCGATGCCACGCAGACCTGCCCAAGCGAAGTTGGCCAATTGCGCTCCGACAATCGCCGGATCAAACGCTTCACCCTGAGTGATGAGATAGCGGCTCACGCCTTCTGACATGCCCACGAGGGCGTAGGCCAGGCGTCGCTGATGTTCGCGATCCAGGCCGGCATCGATGAGGGGTGCGATGGCATCGGCGATCAGGCGCTCCACATTGCGAACAGCCTGAGAAAACTCCTCGTCGCGTCGCGCACCGCTACCAAAGAGCAGCACGAACGCTTCACGATTTGCCGCCATCCACGCAAAGTATGCGATGATGCCATTTTCTGTTTGTGCGCGACCATCTTGTGCATTCGTCGTTGCCTTACCGATTGCCTCCAACATTTCTGCTGCAACATCGTCAATGAGTGCCAGGTAGAGGGCTCGCTTTGATGCGAAGTGTTGATACAGCACCGGCTTGGTGACACCGCCTCGTTCGGCGATGTGATTCATCGACGTGGCGTGGTAACCCTTGGAAGAGAACTCGTGGAGTGCAGCAGTGAGTATCAGCGTGCGTCGCTCGGCTGCCGGCAGTCGCAAACTCATGGAGCGGGTTTGACTGGGGCAGTTGGTTGTGACGAAGCAGCATCATCGCGTCGGGCTGCGCGGATGCCATAGGTGATCACGATGCTCGGTGCCAAGATGACGGATCCGATGATGAGTGTCGCACCACTGATGAAGTGCAGGGGACCGGTGAGCGAGGTCCACAGTCCACCAAAGAATGACAACACCGAAAGCGCGTACATTCCGTAACCCGTGCGTGAGGCAATCTTGTTGAGTCGGTCGATGCGGTTGCGCCGCATGACCACGGGATCAGTGGAGTTTGGCGTCACAGTTGATGTGTTTTCGGAGTTCATCGGACCATCGTCAATCTAGGCTGAGGAGCAAGTGAGCGAACATCTGTGACGTCGTTTGTGGCTAGTGGCACGGCAATCAGTTTGTCGGGTGCCGTCGTTGCACTTCGTGGTTTTCCAGCATTGGCTGGCGTCGACATGACGATTGCTTGCGGTGAACTGGTGGCGCTTCGCGGTGGCAACGGCACGGGTAAATCCACCTTGCTGCGCTTGTGTGCCGGGCTTGTACCACTGACTCGCGGACAGGCAACGGTGTTGGATGTGGAGTTGGGCAAAGAGCGTGCCCACGTGCGCCATCTGGTCGGATTGATGGGACACCGCAACGGCCTGTACGCCGACCTCACGGCGCGCGAGAACGTGCAGTTCGTCGCCAATCTTGTCGGCGCCACACATGCCGATGTGGATGCCGCACTGCAAAGATTGGGAATCGATGCACGGGTTGCTGCAACACGGGTTGCAGCGCTGTCTGCTGGTCAGCGTCGACGCACTGCGCTGGCGATACTCGTGGTGCGGCGTGCACAACTTTGGTTGCTCGACGAGCCTCACGCTGGTCTTGACGCAGTTGCTCGCGAAGAATTGGATGTCATTTTGCGTGACGCCACTCGCAGTGGAGCAACCGTTGTGTACGCGACGCACGAGGTGGATCGCCCAGGTTTGGCGACGCCGCGCACCATCACGCTGCAGGGCGGTCGCGTCGTGAGCGATGAGCAATCGTTGGGTCGGGGTACGCGATGAATGTAATCGCTGTCATTGCAAAAAAAGACTTGTTGATTGAGTGGCGCACCAGAACGTTGATGGCTCGTGTCGTGCCGTTTGCCCTACTCGTGCTGGTGATGTTTGCCGTTGCGCTGGATAGTGAGCCGTTGTTGTTGCGTGCCGCGGCCGGTTTGGTGTGGTTGGCCCTGTTGTTTTCGACCATGTTGGTGGTGCAGCGGTCCTTCGATGTCGAGACTCAGGATGGTGTACTCGACACACTGCTGGCGTGTGCCAATCCTTCCCGTGTATTTTTTGGCAAAGCGACCGCGCTGTTTGTGCAACTGTTCGCACTCGGTGTGGTCTTAGTCGTGGGGGCAGTGGTGTTGTACGGGGTGGCAATCAGTGGTGATCGCGTCGTGCTGTTGGTCACGGTCGTCGTCTCGGCGACCGGTGGGCTGGCTGTCGTCGGTACTCTCTATGGCGCTGTGGTTGCCAACCTCATCGGGCGTGATTCGCTCCTGCCGCTTCTGGTGTTGCCCGTTTTGGCCCCGTTGCTCATTGCCGCGTCGCGCTCCACTGAAGCAGCCTTCGGCAGCAACACCATTGATGTCGCCAACGGCTGGGCGTGGGTCGGCGTGCTGGTGGTGTACGCGGTGGTGTTTGGCTCAGCGGGCGCTCTCGCCTTTGCGCCACTCACGGAAAGCGATGCATGACATGACGGGCACGAAGACCACACGAGCGATCGGCATCATCGCCTTGCTGGTCACAGCATGGGTGGTGATCAGCGCCTTTTTCATCACGCCTGCTGACCAAGTGCAAGGTGATTCGGTACGCATCATGTATGCGCACGTGCCAACTGCATGGATTGCGTATCTTGCGTTCATCACGACTGCAATTGCCTCGGGTTTTTCACTGGCGCGTCGTCACCGCACACTGGGCTTTGATCGTGTCGCTGGAGCCTCGGCCGAGGTGGGGGTGCTGTTCATGGCACTCACCCTCATTACCGGGAGTCTCTGGGGTCGACTCACCTGGGGAACTTTCTGGCAGTGGGATCCTCGGCTCACCACGACGCTGTTTTTGTTCGTGACGTACGTCGGTTATCTCGCTGTTCGACGAATCGATGGCGATCCACGCCAGCGAGCACGTCGCAGCTCGGTCATTGCGCTCTTGGCCGTGTTGGAGATCCCACTCGTGCATTTTTCGGTGGTGCTTTGGCGTTCGTTACATCAAGAAGCCAGTGTGCTGAATCCCGATGGTGATGTGCGTCTCGACGGACTCATGTTGTTCACGCTGTTTTCTGGTGTCGTGGCGTTCACGCTCATATTTGCGTGGCTCGTCATTCATCGTCAGCGACTCATGGCACTAGCCGACCTGGATCGAGTCGTCGGTTTGGATGCAGCCATCAGTGCTCGTCGCGCAGAGGGAATTGGGTCGGCCGCAACATGAAAGACATCGGTTTCATCCTCTTGAGTTGGGTCATCACTGTCGGTTCAATTGCAACGCTTGCAGCAGTGACATTACGTCGCGCCCGTGAGTTGTCGGCACGTGTGCCCGACGATAAGAAGCCGTGGCTCTGAAGTGGTGACGACATGGATCTGACACCCCGATCAACTCCCGACGCTCCACGGTCCAAGCGCCGGCTGTTGCCAGTCATGATTGCTGTACTTGCGGGTATCGCCGGGCTGGCAATCGTTGCGATGTTTTTGACTTCTTCCATCGACTACTACTGCAATGTTGACGAAGTTGGTGTGCGTGAAGGTTGCAATGATGCGCGACGCGTGCGCGTGCAAGGCAATGTCGATGAAGGCACTTTGCAGTCGCGTTCCGGCATTACTTCTTTCGTGATGTCGTTCAACGGCGTGTCGTTGCCGGTTGATTACGAGGGTGAGCCAGGCGGCATCTTTCAGGAATGTATTCCCGTAGTGGCACATGGTCAGGTAGTGGATGGTGTGCTCGTCGCGACGCGCATCGAAGTGCGGCACTCCAATGAGTACGAAGCAGAAAATGCAGACCGACTCGCGGAAGCCGAGAAGTCGGCATGCTCCTAGCCAACGCAACGGCACAGCTCGGGCGAGCGATACTGCTCGCGGGATTCCTTGCTGCGTTCTTCGGTGCATTTGCGGCTGCGGTTGGTGCACGACGCAACGATGCACGAACACTGCGCTTCGTGCCGCAGTTCGTCGTGGTTGCCACGGCCATGGCGATCGGCGCTTTTGCCGTGATGGAGTGGGCGATGATCACCCGGGATTTCTCGCTCGCCTACGTGCAGAAAGTCGGCTCGCGCTCAACGCCTGCGCTTTATAACTTTGCCGCGGTGTGGAGCGCCCTGGAGGGCTCCATATTGATGTGGCTCCTGATCCTTGCCGGCTATGTCGCGGCAGCAATGTGGTGGATGCGCAAGCGATTGGCCGAACCGCTGGTGGGTTGGGCAATGGCAGTCATGCTCGCGGTATTGGCCTATTTCTTTTTGTTGTCGTTTGGGCCGGCGAATCCGTTCGTTATCGGACCACCCGGAGTGATCGATGGGCCGGGGCCGAATCCGTTATTGCAGAACCACATCTTGGTGATGTTCCATCCACCAATTTTGTATCTCGGATACGTCGGCATGACGGTGCCATTTGCATTTGCCATCGCGGCACTGCTGGCAGGAAAAGTGGAGGACGGCTGGTTGCATCTCACACGTCGCTGGACCGTTGCAGCGTGGGGTTTCCTCACTTTCGGCATTGCGCTGGGTGGCTGGTGGAGCTACGAGGTGCTCGGGTGGAGTGGTGTGTGGGCATGGGATCCGGTGGAAAATGCTTCACTGCTTCCGTGGATCACGGGGACTGCCTACATCCACTCCGTGATGGTGCAGGAGCGGCGAGGTTTGCTGCGGGTATGGAACGTATCGCTTCTCATTGCAACGTTCAGCCTGACCATTTTGGGTACGTTCCTCACGCGTTCGGGCGTGCTGAACAGCGTGCATGCATTCTCAGAAAGCGACATTGGTCCTTGGCTGTTGGTGATGTTTGCCGTGATCGTTGCTGTCTCACTGGTGCTGGTGTTTCTGCGTGGCGACCAGTTGCGAGCCAGTGGTTCCATCGATTCGGTGTTTTCTCGTGAGGGTGCGTTCCTGGTGAACAACGTGCTCTTTGCGATATTTGCGTTCGTCGTGTTGCTCGGAACGGTGTTCCCACTCGTGGTAGAGGCAATTCAGCAGCGCCAACTGGTGGTGGGTGAGCCGTTTTTCGATCAACTGACGATTCCCATTGGTCTGACGATGTTGTTCATCATGGCAGTGGCACCAGTTCTGCCTTGGCGGCGCGATGGACGCGAACGAATGTCGCAACGACTCGTGGTGCCGGCAGTTGTTGGTGTGGCGGCACTCGCTCTGGCGCTCATTGTGGGCGCGTCAGGCTTGGCGCCGCTCATGGCATTTGCACTTGGCGGCTTTGCCGGGGGTAGTGCGCTGCAACACCTCGCACGGGCAGTTCGGGTGCAGCAATTGCGTGGCTTCGTGGGCCGCGCCAACGGTGGCATGATCGTGCATGTCGGCGTCATTCTCATTTGTGTGGCACTTGCTGCATCGAATTCGTTCACACGCAGTCAAGAGATTGATCTGGTGACCGGGCAAGTTGCCCGTTTCGCCGGGCATACATTCGAGCTCATCGATGTAGTGGAGGAGCAGGACTCACGTAGCACTTCGGTGCGAGCACTCGTGAGCGTGGATGGCGGCAAGCCGTACGCACCATCAATCACCAAGTTCACTCGCATCGGCATGAACGTGGGTACACCGTCGGTGCGCACGAGTTTGACGAGCGATGTGTACCTCACGTTGGAACCACCAGTCCGCCAGGATTCAGGGCAGGCGCGGATCAAAGTGTTCATCAAACCCATGATTCTGTGGCTGTGGATCGGCACGTTCATCATGGCTTTCGGCACGGTGCTGGCGATCGTTCCCAGCCGCCGCAGGTCGGTTCACGAAATTCGGGATGAGGTGGTCGGGCGATGAAGCCCACCAAAGTCGGTGTGCTCGGGTTAGCCGTAGTGATTGCTGCATTTCTCGTGGTGCTCGTGCTGTCTGACGGAGACGCCGGGGTCGGGGCGCGCTCACCGCTATTGGGTGAACCCGCGCCATCGGTGGTGACCACGAGCATCGATGACGTGCCGTTTGAGTTGGGGCGACGCAAGGGCTCGTGGGTGGTCTTCAATTTCTTCAATTCCACATGTGTGCCGTGCATCGCCGAACACCCGTCGCTGCTTCGCTTTGCCGAGGATGAAGCAAATCGATCCGACGGCGCTGAGGTGTACACCATCGTCAACGATGATTCAGACGGTGCCGTTCGCGCATTCTTTGCGGCCAATTCGGGTGACTGGCCGAAACTTCGCGATGCCGACGGCGCTATTGCCGTGGCGTTCGGAGTGGCAAAGGTGCCCGAAACATGGATTATCGACCCAAATGGTTTCGTTCGACTGCGCATCCTCGGGTCGGTAGTGGACGGCGTATTGGAAGAACAAATGGCCGATTTGCGCGCTTCGCAGGGCGAGTGAACATGACGAAGCGTCGATTGATGTGGGCACTCATCATCCTGCTGAGTATTGGCATGCTGGCGTTCGGTTCGTTGCGTGACTCTGGCCCACTCACGCAACAGGATCGCATCGATGTAATCACCAAACGTATTGCTTGTCCGACATGCGATGGTGAGAGCGTGTTCGTGTCACGAGCCCCATCTGCGCAATCAATACGTGCAGAGGTAGCCCGACAGGTGGGTGACGGTGTGCGCACCGATGACGAGATCGTGGCGTACATCGCCGAACGATTCGGTGGTGAAGTTCTGCTACTGCCCCGAGCGACAGGGTTGGATGCCTTGGTCTGGATTCTGCCGGCGATGGTCACCGTTGTACTGGTGGCAGCACTGTGGTTGGCGTTTCGCCGGTGGCGTCAACCAGTTGTAGTAGCCACGTCGAAGCGTTCTCTGTTGGTGTCATTTGCAATCGTGTGCGTAGTGGGACTCGGCGGTGGTGTGCTTGTTGCTCGTCAAGCAGGTCAGCGCTTACCGCTACAAACTGCAACTGGCGGTATCGAAGACAGCACCGCATCACTCTTGGCGCAGGCTCGATTGGCTGGCCCCACGAACGTGACGGCTGCCATCGAGTTGTATGGACGCGTACTGGAAACCGACCCGGACAACGTCGAAGCCGTGACGTACCGCGCCTGGCTCATCATGTTGTCGGCACGCCAGTTTGATGAGTCGCTGCGCAATCAAGCGTTTGTCTCCACCATCACCG
Organism: Actinomycetota bacterium; assembly: GCA_041175765.1. Taxonomy (GTDB): domain Bacteria; phylum Actinomycetota; class Acidimicrobiia; order Acidimicrobiales; family Ilumatobacteraceae; genus F1-60-MAGs027. Next base: position 14,577 of record JBEDEI010000085.1, read on the forward strand.
CGCTCGGTCGAGCAATTGAACTCGATCCGACATACCCCGACGCGATGTGCTTCCTCGGCATCGTTGTGTATCGCGACGGCGGTGATGCGAAGTCGGCAAAAGAGTTCGTTGATCGCTGTCTGGAGCGCGACCCGCCGGCCGAGGTGCGCGGGTTAGTGGAGGCGCTGGCCAGCGAACTCAACGCTGAACTCGGCGAATAGATTTCGTCGCGCCGACTGCCGCGGCGACTAATCAACCTGCGGTGGCGCCCATGCGCGCGCAGCAGTGAAGCGATTGTCTACGCGCTCCAACACCCAGACGCTGCCCTTACCCCACTCATGGGTGCCTTCTATTCGCATTCCCGTTGCACTCAAGGATTGAACGAGCGCCGGGATGACATCACCATGACTGCACAACACCGCTCGGTCGGGTACGGAGTGCAGCAAGTCAAACAGCGATGCGTCGGGCTGCACGAGATCACTGCCGAACTCAGCGAGTCGTTCGTCGAGCACGACTTGGGTATCCGTGGCGATGGCCAGTGGCTCAACCGTTTCGACGCAGCGTTGGTACGGGCTCGACACCACGAGCGTGGGTGAAATCGCCGCCAAGCGCTTTGCCAGCACTTCGGCTTGCTTGCGACCGGCGTTGGTGAGCGGACGATCGATGTCATTGCCGTCGAAGTCACTTCGCGAACCTGCTTTGGCATGGCGAACGAGGTACAAAGGCACCGCGGCAACCTACACGGTGAAAGTAAACGAATCGGCAGCGTGCATTACGCCACAAGTGCGATTGCGACACGGCACGGCACGGGCAGGGATGGCACACTATGGCGTGGGCTTTTTTGAACGCAACCGTGCCGAGACGCAAGCCAAGGGCTTTGATGCACAACGCCTGCCACCCGGGCAATACCTCACGGATCGTTTCCCCGTCTTACACGTGGGCGACGTGCCGACGTATGCACCAGGTGAGTGGTCCCTGGAAGTTCATGGGGCAGTCTCCACACCGTTTACCTTGACGTACGAACAGCTGTTGGCACTTCCGGCAGTCACCATCACCACCGATATCCACTGCGTGACAAAGTGGTCGAAGTTCGACACCACATGGAAAGGTGTACGTGTGCGCGACTTGTTTGCAAAAGCCGGTGTCGATTCCAGTGCCACTCATGTGATGGCGCACGCCGAGTATGGCTACACGGCAAACTTGCCACTTGCGGACGCCACCGGTGATGATGCACTCGTGGCGTATGCGTACGACAATTCAGAGATCGAACCAATTCATGGTGGGCCAGTGCGACTGGTGATCCCACATTTGTATTTTTGGAAATCAGCGAAATGGCTGCGGGGGCTCGAGGCCACCACGCAAGATGCGCCAGGTTTTTGGGAGCAAAACGGTTACCACATGTATGGCGACCCGTTTCGCGAACAACGATTTTGGGGTGACTAAACCGTTCTGTCGTTCAACGTCGTTTCACAAAAGCGATCACCACGCGGCAGCGACGCCGACGTCTCTGGCGAAGTCTCACCGTAGAGCGCATCGAGCATGCCCTTGACCATGCCGCGATCGACTGCGCAAATCACGGGGTGCTCGATGGCAACATCCCCAAAGGGGCAGTGGTTGTTGATGATGCGCAACTTGTTCTGACGCTTCTCGGTGTGGGCGGCAAAGCCGTGTGCCGTGAGTGCATCGGCAACTTTTTGCAATGCAGACCGAAGTGAACGCTGACCAGCGCTCACATCATCGTTTGTTAACCCTGCAGCCATGACGTGTCCGTACTTGCGACCCACTTCTTCGGCCATTGCTTCGGCTTCGTGCTGCGGAAGTCGCTCAAGTGCCTCGCCGAGTAGCGACAGCACGAGATCATCGCTGCGTACGGGGAACTGCATCGGCATCGCAGAATCCACCGCTCGGTAACGCTTTGACGGACGACCAGCACCGGCATGTTCGAGACGATCAACGTCTACTTCGAGGTACCCACCGGCGGCAAGTTTGTCGAGATGGTGGCGAGCCACATTGGGGTGCACCTCGAAGGTGTCGGCAACTTGTGACGCCGTCACGCCCTCTGCAGTGTCGCGCACGAAAAGATAGACGGCACGGCGTGTGGGGTCACCAAACGCAGATGTGATTGCAGAGACCTGTGATGAGAATGCGCCACCCGTCACGCCTGTCGTCACGGTCTTGTTGCGCGCCACGCGATTAGCCTAACGAGCGCATCATGAGCACTCTTACGACCGAACAAGTCATTGATGCACTGCGACCAGTGCACGACCCAGAACTGCATCGCTCAATCGTCGATCTCGATATGGTGCGCGATGTCGTCATCAAGGATGGGCTTGTTTCGTTGACGGTGACCTTGACGATTGCCGGTTGCCCGCTGCGCAACGAGATTCAGAATCGGGTCAATGGTGCGATTCGTCCACTTGCGGGTGTGCGTGATGTGGCATTGAACTTCGGCGTCATGACTGACCAAGAGCGTGCGGTGCTGCGCGAAAAATTACACGGCTCACCCGCAGCAACGGCGGGTAGTGCTCCAGCGCAAGGGCACGCACAGGGACGCACGATTCCGTTCGCACAGCCAGGTTCCAAGACACGACCGATTCTGATTTCATCGGGCAAAGGCGGTGTCGGCAAGAGCAGTGTCACTACGAATCTCGCAGTGGCATTGGCTGCAGCCGGACACTCGGTGGGAATCATCGACGCCGACATTTACGGGTACTCAATTCCGCGCATGCTTGGCGCCGATCGTGATCCGGTCGTCATCGATCAAATGCTTCTTCCTCCACAGTCGTACGGAGTGCGTTGTATTTCCATCGGCTACTTCGTACCGGAAGGTCAAGCAGTGGTGTGGCGTGGCCCGATGTTGCACAAAGCCCTCGAGCAATTTTTGACGGATGTGTACTGGGACGAACCCGAGTTTTTGCTTGTTGACATGCCACCAGGCACGGGCGACATCGCGCTGAGTTTGAGTCAGTACCTGCCTCGTGCCGAAGTGTACGTCGTGACGACACCGCAGGAAGCCGCGCAGAAAGTTGCCCGCTTGTCGGCTGCGATGGCCAAGAAAGTAAATATGTCGGTGCGCGGTGTAATCGAGAACATGTCGTGGTTCACCGGCGACGACGGCAAGCGCTACGAACTCTTCGGCCAAGGCGGCGGGAAAATGCTGGCTGATGAATTGGGTGTGCCACTGTTGGCTCAGATTCCGTTGGTCAACCAGCTTCGTGAAGGTGGCGATGATGGCAAGCCGATCGCGGCAATCGCCCCGCAGAGCGAAGTTGGCCAGGTGTTTGCCGCACTTGCTCAACAGATTGCGGCGATGAAACCGAAAAAGGTCTTCAGCGAGGCGTTGAAGGTCACCTGACCTGCCACACTGTAACCATGGACTTACGCATCGGTGTTACCCACTCTGTTCGAGACATTGCCCTGGAGATTGACGGTGACGACAAGTCGCGTACGGCAATTCGCAAGTTGGTTGAAGAGGCACTTGCCGGCAAATCGGAAGTGTTGTGGCTGAAGGATAAGCGCGGCCGCGAGGTTGCCGTGCCCGCCGACAAGATTGCCTTCGTCGAGTTCGGCGCCCCGGATGGCGAGCGTCGACTGGGGTTTGGCGCCTGACGCTTCGAGCGTTACTTTCCCGACGCCTCGTTTTTGTTACCGGTAAAGGCGGTGTCGGCAAATCTGCTGTTGCAGCAGCACTAGCCAAAGTTGCCGCGCAACACGACAAGCGCGTGCTTGTGTGCGAAATGGACGACAAAGGTTCGCTGGCGGCGTACTTTGGGCGAACTTCACTGGAGTTTGCGCCGACCGAAGTGGCGCCCAACGTCATGGCGATGGCGATGAACACCGAAGACTCACTCCGTGAATACATACGGCTCTTCTTACGTGTGCCCATCATTGGCAGCCTCACGCCACTGGCCCGCATTTTTGACTTTGTTGCCAATGCCGCGCCGGCCGTGAAGGAGATTCTTGCCGTTGGCAAGCTGTGCTACGAAGTGCGAGAAAACAACTACGACCTCGTCATCGTCGACTCGGAAGCCAGTGGTCATTTCGTGGCCCAGGTGTCGGCACCGGATGCTTTGGCCACCTTGGTGCGCATCGGCATCATCGCTGATCAAACCAAGTGGATGAGTGCGCTGCTGCACGACCCCACGGTGTCGACTGTGCTCGCTGTGGTCACCCCCGAAGAAATGCCGGTGGTGGAAACCATCGAACTGCGCACACGACTTGCTGCCGCCACGCCGATCGATTTTGCAGGCGTCGTCATCAACCGCATGCCGCGAGTGGTGGTCGACGATATGGCACTCGCTGCTGCGCGTTCCAACGCCACGTTGACCGCCACGGTGGCGGTAGGTGAATGGCTCGTATCTCGTCGTGCCGAAGCAGAACAACACGCACGACGACTTGCCGACGCATTCGAACTGGGCAATGTCGACACCATCGCGGAGGCGCCGGCAGAAGTCGATGCACCCGCACAAGTCACGGAACATCTCGCCCGTGAGATCGAGCGCATCGTGCGGGATCACACATGACGCAAGCGCAAGCGGGTATCAACCCACCGGCGTCGGCGGATACCTTCGTCATGCAATTGTTGCGCGATTCGCGCATGATCATCGTCAGTGGCCCAGGCGGAGTCGGCAAGACGACATCCGCAGCCGCATTGGGAGTGTTGGCGGCTCGCCAGTTTTCGCGCAGGGTACTCGTGCTCACAGTTGACCCGGCACGACGTCTGGCGACTGCTCTCGGGCTCCCTGCACTAGGCAACACGGAAGTTCCCGTCCATGTTGACGATGCTCTCGGCACATTGTCGATGGCGATGATCGACACCAAGTCGAGTTGGGACGACATGGTGCGACGACACGCACCAGATGCATCAACACGCGATCGGGTGCTGGCCAACGACTTGTACAAGACACTGACCTCTCGCTTCGTGCATAGTCACGACTACGTGGTGACGGAGCGACTCTTTGATGCCCACGAGGGCGGCGACTACGACCTCGTCATCGTGGACACCCCGCCGTCGCGAAGTGCCTTGTCCGTGCTCGACGCGCCGCGACGGATGGAGCAGTTTTTTACGTCACGTCTGCTCAAGTTGTTGACGGCGCCAACGCAATCCCGACTCTTGACGATTGCTTCGCGCCCGTTCTTCATCGTTGCCGACCGAATTCTTGGGGCTGCATTTCTGTCCGACATTGCCGAGTTCTTCACACTGTTTCGCACGATGGAAGGCCCGTTCGTCTCTCGTGCACGGCGAGTGAATGCGTTGCTTTCCAGCCCCTCGACTGCGTACGTGGTGGTCACCAGTGCCGAGTCGGTGGCGATGCAGGAGGCCGGATACCTGGTCGATGAGTTGCGACGACGCAACCACCTGCTGGCAGCGGTAGTGGCCAATCGTCTGCTCCCCGCAGCCTTGGCGGCGGGGGCTGATGTGCGGGCGAGCGTTCTGGAGCAACATCCAGACGCTGCAGTTCGGCCACTGGCATTTGCCGAGCAGGAGATTGCCAATGTCGCCGTGCGGCAAGCCGCCGCATTGTCGCGGATGAACCACTGGGGTGTGCCCATCGTGCGGGGCGAATCGCGTCGTGGAGACATCACCGATGTGCAGTCATTGCTTGCCTTGGGTCAGGCGTTCTCCGTACAGGGCACCCACGACTAGCGAGAGAACGGCAAGAATGGAGTACCCATGCCAACCCTGGTGGAACTTGCAGAAGCCCATACCGGGCTTAGTGAAGACGACATTGCACATCTGACCGCTCTGGTGTCGGAATGGGGAATGCTCGCCGATTTTTCTTTTGCCGACTTGTTGCTCTATGTGCCGGTCGCCTCTGCCACTGGTACCAATTGGCTGACTGCATCGCAAGTACGGGCTGCAACAGGTCAAACGTTGTACCAATCCGACTTGGTTGGTGAGTACGCCGATGACGTCGACCGGCCTTTCATTGCCGCAGCGGCACAGAGCGGTCAGATTCAAAAAGGCGACATCACCCTTGCGCATCTTGAAGACCCAGTAAAGATGACGGCGATTCCGGTGACTCGTGAAGGCAAAACAATTGCGGTGCTCACACGTGAAGTATCGAGTGTGTCCACGCGCCGCACCGGTCAGTTGGAGCGAACCTATCTCTCCATTTTTGATGACTTTGCCAACATGGTGTCGACGGGGTTGTTCCCGTTCGCGGGTCGCGTCGCCGACTCGAGCGTGGCTCCTCGAGTGGGTGACGGGGTGATCGTGCTCGATGGGAGCGCTCGTGTGCGGTACGCCTCACCCAACGCGGTGTCTGCCCTGCATCGCATCGGCATTCGTGCCAACGCCGTTGGTCAGAGCCTGGCTGAACTCGGCTTTGCCCACGATGCTGCCCGTACGTCGTTCGAACGGCGTGAGCCTGTTGTAGAGGAATTGGATCAGGATCATGACGTCACTCTGTTGGTGCGCTCAATACCTACGTTGAAGCGTGGTGCGCGCGGAGTGAATGTGATCGGTGGGGTTGTGCTGATGCGTGACGTATCGGAACTGCGTCGGCGTGACCGGCTCATTCTCACCAAGGACGCCACCATCAAAGAGATTCACCATCGAGTGAAGAACAATTTGCAAACCATCTCATCGCTGCTGCGCTTGCAGGCTCGCCGCCTGTCATCCGAAGAAGCAAAGGCTGCAGTTGCCGACTCGGTTCGACGCATCCGCACGATTGCACTCGTACATGAAACATTGTCGCGTGAGCCGGGCGAAGATGTTGCATTCGTCGAAATCGTGCGACCCCTGATACAGCTCACGCAGGAGAGTTTGCAGTCAAGCGAGAAACCCATTCGATTCGAGATTCGAGGTGATGCTGGTCGGCTACCAGCCACGATCGCAACGCCATTGTCGGTGGTGATCTTGGAACTGCTGCAGAACGTAGTGGATCATGCATTCGGTGAAACGCGACGCGACGGGGTGGTTCGCGTGTTCATGCAGCGCGACCCCGATGATGACTCGCTGCATTTGCGCGTGATTGACAACGGTGTGGGTGTGGATGAGCGATTCGACATTGCGCAGGCCACCGGTCTGGGGCTCTCCATCGTGCGCACACTGGTGACCACCGAACTTGGCGGCACGATATCCATGCGCCCGGCAACTGCCCAAGATTTACGCGACGCTGCACTTGATGCAGCCAATGAACTACTCGGGACCGTGGTGGATCTGCAGATTCCCACGCAATAGAGCCGACGCCCGAGAATTGCGACGGCGTCGCGTCGTTGAGAAATGCGACGGCGTCGCGTCGTTTAGAGCAGTCCGGCGCGTCGCGCCGCAGCGTTACGGCGACGAATATCCCGGCGCTCGTCTTCGCTGGTGCCACCCCAGACACCGCAGTCTTGGTTGGTGGCCAAGGCGAAGTCCAAACATTCTTTGCGTACACCGCAGTCGGCGCAGACGGCACGTGCGCGAACCAACAGTCGCATCGCCTCTCCGGTGTTGCCAACGGGGAAGAACATTTCGGGATCGATATCTCGACATTTGGCGTTTACTCGCCAGGAGTAGTCAGCGGATCCAAGGGCGAGGCTTTGAGCGAGAATTGACATGCGGCATCAGGATAAGAGGGATATTCACCCAATGCAAGGGGTAAGGTCAATATTCTTCGCTTCAGCGAAATTCAGTGAGATTCAGTGAGATAGTCAATGAACGTGCGCACAAACACTCAAATCATGGCGCATCGTGGCGCATCGCGAGCACAGCCAGCCAACACGATTGCCGCATTTGTGACCGCCCGTCATATGGGGGCACACGCAGTGGAACTCGATGTACGCCAGTGCGCAAGTGGTGAATTGGTGGTGCATCACGACCCGACGCTGTCTGACGGACGAATCATCGTGCATGTGCGCAAAGAACATCTGCCGGCACACGTTCCCACGCTTGACGAAGCACTCGATGCTTGCGGCGAGATGTGGGTGAATGTGGAAGTAAAGAACCATCGGAGCGAGCCCGACTACGACGCCGATGACCAGCGAACGTTTGCAGTGTTGGAAGTGCTCCGTCGCAGGGTTGCAGTGCACGGTGACGTACGGCGGTATCTGCTGTCCTGTTTCCGACGTAAAACGGTCGATCGCGCCAAAGCAGCATGGCCCGACCTGCCAACGGCATGGCTCACCGTTGCAGTTTCTCACTACGAAGAATTGGCGGTCGATCTACGGGCGAGTGGCCACACTGCAGTGCACCCGGAAGTGTCGAAGGTGACACGCGAGTTGGTGGAGACGTTTCATCAACATGGTGTGCACGTCAACACGTGGACATGTGATGACCCAGAACGTATGCGCGAACTCATTCAGTGGGGTATCGACGGCATTTGCACCAACGTGCCAGATGTTGGTCTCTCCGTACTTGGCGAGAACTAGAACTCCACCAACATCGGCTTGATGAGTCGCAGTGCCTCGTGGCGGTGTCGAATGGTAAGCGTGGTGGTGTCGTCGATGTAGTCGCCGTCGAGCTGGTAGCCGAATGGCGCAGGAAAGTCGAACACCACTTGCTCGACGTTTTCGATGATGTCAATACCGCGACGAGCAGCAATGCCACCATTGCGCAGGGCACTCCAGAGTGTGGACAACATGAGTGGCGTGGAAAGGCGACGGAAGGTGATTGCCACAAGGCGCTTCTCTAACGACGCTGCCCGGGAAAGTTCGATTGCACGCTTGCCGACGTACGTGTACGGGTTCGTGTTGAGCACGATGGTGAAAAATCCATTGGGCACTTTGCGTCCGTCGATCTCCACGGTGAAGTGGGGGAACTTGCGGTCGTAGTCGACGAACCACGTCTTGAGTGCCGAGTAGGCAAACAGCGGTTGACCGACGAGTCGTTTGAAACTGAAGGTGCGCTCCACTTGTCGAACGACTTCGGCGTCATAACCGATACCGGCATGAAACGTAAAGTAACGTCCGTTGGCTTCGCCGAGCCCGATTGGCGCGACGAGCCCGCCGTCAAGCCCGGCAGTGAGTTGCGTGACGGCGAGCAGTGGATCGTTGGCCATGCCGAGTGATCGAGCGAACACATTGGTGGAACCACCCGGCAACACGCCAAGTGCGGTGGTGCCCCCGGCCAGGCCAGTTGCGACTTCGTTGACGGTGCCATCGCCACCGAAGGCGATGACGGCGTCCAGACCGCGCGATACGGCATCAGCGGCGAATCGTGTGGCATGACCGCGTTCGCTTGTTTCCACCACTTGCACATCGTGGTGGCGGGCCAAGTACTGGTGGACCTGCACCGTGTTGCGGGGGGTCACCGAGGTGGCAAATGAGTTGACGACCAACAGCATTCGCACGCAATTCCACGGTATCTGGCGGGGTCAGGGCGCTTGACGCAGGTCACAGCGAGTCTGGGCGTGATTTGTGGGGCTGATTCTTCGCCACGGGTACCGAGCGGTAACAATGAAAGGCATGAACATCGTGGTCTGCGTCAAGCAAATACCCGATCCCGCAACGCCGGGGTCACTCGACTCAACAACCCATGCACTGAAGCGTGACGGCAAGCTCATTTTGGACGACTCCGACGCTTACGGCGTCGAGATGGCGTTGCAATTGGTAACCGCAGCAGGTGGCGGCGAAGTGAGCATCGTGTCGATGGCACCCAATGGTGAAACGTCCGGCATGCGCACCGCTCTCGCCATGGGCGCAGTTCGTGGAGTGCTTGTTTCCGACCCGGCACTTGCTGGCTCTGACGCGTTGACCACCGCCAAAGTGCTGGCTGCAGCCGTGCACAAAGTGGGGATGCCAGATTTGGTGATCGCAGCCACCGAGTCGACTGACGGTTACACGGGCACGGTGCCCGAGCAGTTGGCCGAAGTACTCGGTCTTCCTTCGGTGACGTTCGCCAAGAAAGTGAAAGTCGACGGTGGCACACTGAAGATCGATCGCCAAACCGAATCCGGATACGACGAAGTCGAGTGTCCGCTTCCCGCACTGGTGAGTGTGACTGCGGGCGTGGTGGAACCCCGCTATCCGAGCTTCAAGGGAATCATGGATGCCAAGAAGAAAGAAATCGTCACCGTGACTGCCGCCGACCTTGGCGTCACCCCGGTTGGCTGGGCTGGTGCAGGACAAAAGGTGTCGGCAGTGACCCAGGCCGAAGCACGAAAAGCGGGGCAGGTCATCGAAGATGACGGCGAAGCATTCAACAAAATCGTTGCGTTCCTCGAAACGCTGAAAGTGATCTAGGAGAACACCATCATGACCGTGAACAATGTTTGGGTATTTGCCCAGGGATCCAATGGAACCGTTTCGAGTTTCACAGCAGAATTGCTCACCAAGGCTCGCAGCCTGACCGACAACGTGTCGGCCTTCGTGCCCGGCGACGGTGCTGCACTTGCCGACTCACTCGGCAAGTTCGGTGCAAAGAAGGTGTACTCCACGGGCGACCTCGGCGGTCGACTCGTTGGTGTTGCTGCATCAAGCGCAATGAAGGCGCTGATCGACGCTGGCGACAAGCCCGATGTCATTCTCTTTCCACAGAACTATGACGGGCGCGACACGATCGCTCGACTCTCCGTCAAGTTGGGTGTCACCGTGTTGACCAACAGCATCGACATCGCGGTGAACGGCAGCGAAGTGGTTGCCACCACGCCAATCTTCGGTGGAAACGTGTTGTTCGCAACGGCATTCACCGGTGCAGGGCCGCACCTCGTGTCGTTTCGTCCCAAGAGTTTTGCCGCTGAAGAAAATGGCGGTGGCGCGGCTCAAGTAGTGGCCGCCACCGTGCCCGATGCCGGCGCCGTCGGTGGCGCCAAAGTCACCGCGGTGCACGTGGAAGAAACCACCGGGCCAAAACTCGACGAAGCCAACATCGTCGTGTCGGGTGGTCGCGGTCTTGGCGAATCGCAGAACTTCGGCATGGTGGAAGAGTTGGCCAAGTTGCTGCACGGTGCGCCCGGTGCATCGCGAGCCATCGTGGATGCCGGTTGGGTGCCGTACTCCTATCAAGTCGGCCAGACAGGAAAAGTCGTGAAGCCGAGTGTGTACATCGCAGCAGGAATCTCGGGTGCAACGCAACACATGGTGGGCATGAAGGGCTCCAAGAACATCATTGCCATCAACAAAGACAAAGAAGCACCAATTTTCGCGGTTGCTGACTTGGGCATCGTTGGTGACGTGCACAAGGTGTTGCCAAAGTTGATCGAAGCGCTCAAAGCGCGCGGTTAGTCAATCAACGGCACGCGCCGTTTACCGCATCACTACACGAGTGGCCAGGGATACCGCCGGCCGCTGTCATCAACCGGGAATGTGCGGTGCTCCAACAGCCACTCGCCACGTTCGCGCAGGGCAGTGATTTCGTCGTCTCCAAGCAGTGATGCGACATCGAGGGGGAGCGATCCGACAACGCGTTCGACGGCATGCAGGTCGGTGTCCGGAATCTCTTCGCCGCCGAACTCCCAGATCACGGTACGCAGTTTGAAGTCCGCAGAAAAACACAGGCCATGATCGATGCCCCAGATGTGATGTGCTGCGTCGATGAGCACATGGCCAGACTTGCGATCCGTATTGTTCGCAACGATGTCAAACACCGCCATAGAGCGAAAGTGGGGATGCAGCTCGGGTCGTGACTCGAACAACGTGAAGTAGTGCTGCTCGAAATCTGCATCTACCAAGAGTTGCAGCGAGCCTTCGCCGAGCGGGCCTTCGCGCAACAGCGTGATGGGCACGAAGTCGTAGCCCATCGCCTGCGCGAGGCGATACGCAGCAACTTCACGACGGTGCAGGCCGGGGGAAAAGTCCCACAGTGGTCGCTCACCTCGCAGAGGCTTGTAGATGGCCCGCTGTGTAACTTCCTGGTGGGTGACACGCACGAGGAATGTGGCATTACTGCTGTAGGGCATCCGCATCTCGACTTGGATATCGCCGAGAGCGAGAACTTCGGCGCTACTTAGTTCATCTTCGGGCATGCATGTCCATCACGGTTCACGGGCAACCCACAAAATGCACAGGGTGGTCGTCCGGCGCGCACGAGGCGTTCTGCCTGTTGACAAAACATCAGAGCCTGGACTGTCGATAAGCGCAGCCGCACGCGACCGGCATCCGTCTCGCTGTCATCATCACTCGCAGGGGAGAGCTCCTCGAATTGCAGCACCAAGTGGTTGTCGCGACGGTCATAGGCCAGTCCCACGCTTCCCAGAGCGAAAATTGCATCGTCGGGTTCGACGAACTGTGGTTCGCGCGTCAACTTGGTGGATACCGAAGGCGCATCATCGAGAGTTTTGCGAATGAAAGCGGCGAGTGCGGCAATTTGCTCCTTCTCGCACTTGATGGAAAGCACTTCGCTGTTGTCGCCGATCTGTAAAAAGAACGTTCGCGCACCGGGAAGCCCCACGACGCCTGCGGTGAATGCATCGGCGGATTCGTAGTCGCGGTACACGGTCATGATGGGCGCAGTTCCCGGAGCGATCCACCAGTGGAGTTCACCGTCAACACGATCGGAGCCGCATCCGAGTACACAATTGCAGTGACCGAGCAGGTGGAAATTACGATGCGTTGGAACAAGTCGAGCGGCGTACCCATTGCATGCGCGACTGCCGCCTTGATCGGGTCGGCATGTGAAACACACACAACTGTCTTGCCCGGGTGGCGACGACGAATCACATCGAGCGCACCCACCATGCGCCCCTGCATTTCCACGAAACTCTCGCCGTCGGGAAACCGAAAGGAACTTGGGGCTCGCTGGACGGTCGCCCACTCGGGCTTCTTCATCAGTCGTTGGAGTGACTGACCAGTCCATGAACCAAAGTCGCACTCCAACAAGCCCCGTTCGATACGTACCGGTTGTTTGAGGGCGCGGCTGATCGGTGCTGCTGTTTCGCGAGCACGTTCGAGTGGTGATGCATAGAGTGCGGCGATTTTTCCGAGCTCGGCGATGCGTTCGGCGACGCGAGCAGCCTGTTGCTTCCCGCTATCGGCCAGGTGCAACCCGCGTGCACGCCCCGGCAGAACTTTTCCCGTGGTGGGTGTGGTGCCGTGGCGCACCAAAAGCATCAAGGTGGGCTGCTTGCTCATGAACGCTCAACCTATCCCGACATCTCGTAGCGTCACGGTTCGTGACGAAGCAGCGGCGTGCGACACCCGACACGCAGACGGCGCTGCGCAAGCAGATCGTTGCGTGTGTGGCGTGCCCGCGGTTGGTGCGCTGGCGCGAAAAGGTCGCCGTCGAGCGACGCGCCGCCTATCGAGAGGAAACGTACTGGGGAAAGCCCATCGCTGGGTTCGGTGACCCTGCTGCACGAATCATCGTGCTCGGATTGGCTCCGGGTGCCCACGGTGCCAATCGCACGGGGCGAGTCTTTACTGGCGACCGCAGCGGCGACTGGCTATATCGCGCGATGCATAAAGCAGGTCTTGCCAATCAACCAATGTCGACGTCGCGCAATGACGGTCTCGCTTTACGCAATGCTTGGGTAACGGTGGCGGTGCGTTGTGCGCCGCCCGACAACACACCGTTGCCACTCGAGCAAAAACGCTGTTCGAGTTTCCTGGAGCGTGAATTTGCTCTCTTGCGCAACAAGAAGGTGGTGGTGTGTCTTGGTGGTTTTGCCTACGCGGCGGCCTGCAAGCATTTTGCGGTATCACCCCGCCCGAAATTCGCACACGGAGCAGTGGTGGATGCGGGATCAGTCGTACTCGTATGTTCGTATCACCCAAGTCAACAGAACACGTTTACGGGGCGTCTCACGCAAGCAATGTTGGACGACGTGTTTGCCACCGCAAAACGGTTGGCGACAACGTAATTCTTAGTGCGCTGCTGGCGCTGTTCCGTCGGCTTTCTTCTTCGGTGGTGGAACACCGATCTTCACCGAAGTCTCGGCAAATTCCGGCCAGCGGCGGCGGCTCACCACGCTGAGGAGGCGCAGCAACTTCATGGCCTTTTCGTCGGTCTCGGCTGGGCGTGCGACTACCGACCCGTCTTTGATCATGCGGTCCATCACCTCTTGCCCAAGCTCGGTACGCACGACGCACAGTGTCCAGTCGTTGTCTTCACCAATTCCACCCGTGGAGATATCGGCATGTTCGGCGGCAAAGTCTGGACACATCTTGCAGCCTTCACGAGTCCATTGGTGGCACTCTTTGAGATCGATTTCGTGGAATGAACCGTCGCGCATCCAAATCTGGAATGCTCCCTTGATGTTCATCTTCACCATGTCTTCTTTGCGCAAGTTGTACTTGGCGAGGAAGAGTTCCTCGAAAATTGCATCATCGAACGTCTTTGAACACAGCAAACCGATGTTGAACAAAAATGGCTTACCAACCTTGCCTGCCTTGCGCTTCCACATCACGGGCAGCACCGATGACTGGCAACTCATCCCCACTAGGGCAATGCGCTGCAGCCCTGCTTCAGCCGCGTCTTTCAGCGCCAAGGTGTTGGCGGAGTAGGTGTAACGACTGCCTGATGAGGCAAGAACTTCTTCTCGATTACGGGCAAGACCTGGTTTGGCTTTCCAATTCGAGCCGTCTCCGTCGAGAAAACTGGTGAGGGCTGCGTCGATGTAGTCATGCTGAAGCAGCCAGATGAGCATGGCGCCAACGAACCCACCGTCTTGGCCCTTCTTGTGGGTTTCGTCGTCGGCAGCACGAACGAGAAGGAGCTGTCGGTACTGGCCATACATCTCGTCGTCTTTGCGTGTGCGACCAAAGAGGTGCTCGTCGGCTTCCTGTTCCCAATTGCGAAAACGCGGGCAGGCCCGTGTGCAGGTGGTGCAACCCTTTTCGCCGTGGCCGCAGTTGGTGGGGCCAAGTTCTTCTTCGATGTGAAACGGCTTGTACTTGCCCTCGGCGTGTTCGTAGCCAATCACATCGTGAGGGCAAGAGATCACGCATCCGGCACAACCCGTGCACAGACCCGTATTGATTACCTCTTCGTAGAGCTCTTTCCATTGGGCGGTCCAGCGTGTGGTGGCTGGCACATCCGTTACGGTCACGGCCCTCACTCTACGATGTCAGCCCCGCACGAATCGTCGTTGTGGGCAAGTGCCCGACAGAATAAGAGCATGTCCGCAAGCATCATTACCTACCCACCAGACGTTGAGGCGTTTCGACTCGAGGTTCGCGCCTGGCTCGAAGCGAACCTGCCCGCAGGATGGTTCAGTGAAGGGTTCGAACTTTCACCCGCTGCTCGCAAGAAGTTCAACGACGAATGGCCGGACAAGTTGTTTGCCGGTGGTTGGATTTGTGCGACGTGGCCGAAGGAATACGGCGGCAAAGGTTTGTCAACGCTGCAAGGTGTTGTGCTGAACGAAGAATTCGCCCGTGCGCGAGCACCGATGCGCGCTGATTTCTTCGGCGACACATTGGTGGGCCCAACGCTGTTGCAGTGGGGAACCGAGGAACAAAAGAAGGAATTCCTGCCGCAGATTCTTTCCGGCAAGATGCGTTGGTGCCAGGGTTTCAGCGAGCCCAACAGCGGGAGTGACTTGGCAAGTTTGAAAACTACGGCGGTGTTGGACGGTGACGAATGGGTGATCAACGGCCAAAAGGTGTGGACGACCGGCGGCCACTATGCCGACTACTGCTTCTTGCTCACGCGAACCGATCCAACTTCGCCGAAGCACAAGGGTATTTCGTACCTACTGGTGCCGATGCGTCAACCTGGCGTGGAAGTGCGCGGCATTACTCAGCCGGACGGCACCGCAGAATTTTGTGAGGTCTTCTTCACGGATGCCCGCTGCCCGAAGGACAACGTGGTTGGTGGTACCAACAACGGTTGGCAGGTCGCCAACAGCACCCTCGCCTTCGAGCGTGGCATGAGTGCGACCACCGGGTACCGCAGGTTCGAAGAGGAATACCGCATCATGGTGGAAGCGGCCGTTGAGAACGGCAAGATTTGCGACCATCTCGTCCGCCAGCGTTTGATGCAGTTCTATTCCAAGATCCAAATTCTGCGCTTCAACGGCCTGCGCTCACTTGGCGCAAACTTGGCCGATAAGAAAGACTTTGGTGTGATGGCACTCGGTGCAGCCAACAAGATGTTCTGGAGCGAGATGCACAAGAGTGCGATGGAGCTTGCACTTGACATCTTCGGTACTCACTCGATGCTCGTTGACGCGGGTCCGGCATCCGGCACGTGGCCTGGAGCATTGCGCGAAAAACGTCGAGCGGGCTATCCAGCCAGTGCGATGATGTCGTCGTTTTTCTTTTCACGCTCAGAAACCATTTGGGGTGGCACGAGTCAGATTCAGCGAAACATTGTGGGCGAGCGTGTGCTCGGTCTACCCAAAGAACCAAAACCTGCCGGGGGAGAACAGTAAATGTCATTCGTTGATGCGATCAAATCTGGTTTTCGCAACTATGCGAATTTCAAGGGTCGGGCGGGGCGTAGCGAGTATTGGTGGTTCTTTCTCTTTAGCCTCATCGTGCAGTCGGCGGCATCAGGCTTCGGTTCGGCCTTCGGCAACCTCGCCTCCATTGCGTTCCTACTCCCTTCCATTGCAGTTGGTGTGCGACGTATGCACGACACCGGCCATCGGGGTTGGTGGATGCTTTTTCCGATCGTGAACATTGTTTTTGCCGCCACGAAGAGTGATCCGGCGGCGAATCGTTTTGGGCCGCCGCCACCACCGAAGGTGCTGTAGAGGATGCGCTCACACGTCGCAACTCGACAAGCGGCGGTGTGGTGCGCAGCGGTGCTGAGCGCGCTGCTACTCGGTGCATGTGGCAAGGTGTCGGTTGATTCGACGTACGTGGGCAATGCGGACCTCGGTGCTTATGTCAAGGCACCAAGTAACTACCGGACTGAAGTGGTACAGACTCAACCCGAATACACCTTGCATGGTTTTTGGGCTCCGGGTGGCAGTAAGAGCTCGCTGCTCAGACCGTCTGCGGTGGTGAGTGGTGTGGTAATTCGTCGCCTGCCCACCACCGAAGAGCAGTCGGATCTCGACTACCTGGGTCGCACAGTTGCCTTTGACGATCTCGATCAAGCGCTTGAAGATGGTTTTGCCGAAGTGACTGAGGGCCCAAGCGACACCCGAGTGTCGACCCTGCCGGGCGAGAAGTTGGTGTTTGATCTCGAGACCGCGAACGGCACCCTGCGTGTGGTGCAGGTGAGCGTGGCCGATCGGGTCAAGGGAGAGGTGTACGGCGTGGTGATTGGCTGCAGCGTGGTGTGTTTCAATGCCAATCGTGCGACGATAGACAACATCGTGAAGGACTTCCGTCTCAACTCATGACCGCCTGGCCAACCCCGAACGGCAGCGCTAATGGCAGCGCGAACGGCAATGGCAGCGCGAACGGCAATGGCAGCGCGAACGGCCACGTCGCCACCACCCCACGCCGCCGACGCCGCAAGCGCGGCATTCGCAAGGCAAGGCCTGGGTGTCGCCGACCGCTGATGGTTTATGACCGAGTCAAAGTGTCGGTGCTGCTGCTCGGTGTGTTCGTCTTTTTGTCGTTCTTGAAGATGGCCGACAATCCGCTCGTCAGTTTCGTGGATGCGGTGCGTCTGACCTACAACTCCTATGGGTGGATTCTCACACTCGTGATGCTCGATGTGTTGCGCCAGATTCATTACTTCACGGCTGAGCGGCTCCCAAAGTATTGGCGAGTGGTGGGCCGCGTGGAAGGCGTTATCAAGACACCGTGGAATCGTCTGTCGTCGTTTACGCAATACCGCCTGAGTCGCATCCTGCGCTACGTGTTGATCGTGGTGATCGGCGCCTTCCTCTTTTCTGCCGCGTTCGATACCGAGCCACTTGGTGCATGGTTGGAGGCACTCGTACGCCTCTGGCAGGCGGTGCCGACGATTCTGCAGTTCGTCGCCTATCTGTTGCTGGCCGTCGGTCAGTTCGTGGTGATTTTTTGGTTCCTTTCCAAAGGCGGCGTCGAGGTGCTGATGCCCGAGGACATCAAGACGTCGTTTGACGATGTGTGGGGTCAAGATCAAGTAGTCGGTCGCGTGAAGGAAACCCTCAGTCTGTTGGAAGATCCCGACTTGATCGAAGCCAAGGGTGGCTATGTTCCTGGCGGCATTCTGTTGTACGGCCCGCCAGGCACCGGCAAGACGCTGATTGCCGAAGCACTTGCGGGTGAAACGGGCAAACCATTCGTGTTGATCGAGCCTGGTGCATTTCAGGCGATGTTCATCGGTGTGAACATCTTGAAGGTGAAGTCGCTCTACCGACGCTTGCGTAAGTTGGCGCTGCGCTACGGCGGTGTCGTGGCATTTTTTGACGAAGCCGACGTACTCGGACGGCGCGCGATGTCGACAGGCGGTCAGGGCGGTCTGCGTACTGGTGCGGTACCTCATTCCTTCGGCAATGATTCGTCGCTCGATTCTCTTGCGTATCTGAGCCCGGTCAGCCAATCGGTGGTGCTCGGGCACTACGACTCGATGGTCGGTGCGAAGGTTGACCGACTCGTGGTGCCTGGCGGTGGCGGCGGTGACCTCGGCACGCTGAACGCGATTCTCGCCTCGATGCAGGGCCTCAAGAAGCCGCGCGGATTCATCAACCGCATCAAGCGAGCCCTCGGCATGAAGCCGTCGAACCCACCGAAGTATCGCATCTTGCATGTGATGGCCACTAACTTGCCCGACTCGCTCGACGAAGCCCTGCTGCGCCCGGGTCGTATCGACCGTAAGTTCCGCGTTGGGTATCCGTCGCGCGACGGGCGAATTCGTACCTATCGCGGCTATCTCGACAAGGTGCGTAACACCTTGACGAGTGAAGATATCGAGCGCCTTGCCACATCAAGCCCGTATTCGTCGGGTGCGGTCATCAAAGACATCGTGAACGAGGGCCTCATGGCTGCACTTCGTGACGGTCGTGAAGTGATTGAGTGGCGCGACATCGTGGCGGCCAAGAGCCTGAAGGAGTACGGCGTCACCGATGGCTTCGAATACATCGATCGTGAGCGCCATGCAGTAGCCGTGCACGAAGCATGCCATGCGGTGGCGGCCTATCGACTGAAAGCCGACTTCCAGATTGACGTGGCAACCATCGAGCGCCGTGGCGACGTTGGCGGATTCGTGTCACGCGTGCCCGTGGTTGAGCGCATGTTCGAGTGGAAGACGGAGATCGAAAACGACATCCAAATTTCCATCGCAAGTCTCGTCGGCGAGCGAATGTTCTTCGATGGAGACAGTACGAACGGTGTCACAGGTGACCTTGACAATGCGACACGTCTTGCCCTGGTGATGGAGTCACGCTGGGGCATGGGTGAAACGCTTGCCTCGCACCAAGTGCTCGTCGCGGGTTCGGCAGGTGGTGCCGGTCGTGGTGGTGCCGGTACTCCCGAAGAAGAGGCAGCGGCGAAGGTGTCACCCGTTTTGGGTGAGCGGGTCGAGCAACGCTTGCGTGAGATTTACGACCGCACCAAGACACTGCTTGACACCAATCGCTACGAAATTCTTTCGCTCGCCCACGCTCTCGAATGGCACCGCACGCTGAACGGGGCCGACGTTGAGGCCGTCATCAATCGCGCACGCGGACCAATCATTGACGGCACTGTTTACGGGGTGGATTCGGTGCGCGCGACGATCGAGGCCTATCACGCCGAGGCCGTGCATTTGCACCGCACCGGTCAGGGTCAGCCGCGTTTGCCCGATGTGCAGGCGGTGATTACTGCCACGCTCACGTCGACTGCGGGCTGAGTACGTAAACTCATTCCACGAATGGCACAACAGCGTCGGCACAGTGAGCACACAATGTCGGCGCAGCGATTGTTGCGAACGCCCGTTGGCATTTTGCGAGTGACGGCCAACGAGCAGGGAATCACGGCCATTGAGCGCGTTTCGCGCGCGAGTACCGCACCACGCGCGAAGGCTTCAGCCCGAGCCACGAGACATGTCGACATGGCAGTACGTCAGTTGCGCGAGTACTTTGCCGGTACGCGACGCCATTTCACCGTTTCGCTGCACCTTGATGGAACGCCGTTTCAGCAGCAAGCCTGGGCGGAAATGCAAAAGATTGCCTACGGAGACACGATTTCATACGCACAACAAGCTGCACGTATGAAAAAGCCCCGTGCCGTGCGTGCAGTTGGAAGCGCCAACGGTGCCAACCCGATCCCCATCATCGTGCCGTGTCATCGTGTGGTGGCCAGCAACGGCGGCCTTGGGGGTTATGCGCTGGGGCTGACGATGAAACGTCGCCTGTTGGCGATTGAATCTGCTGTTTAGTGCGGCTGGGTAAAGCCGAAACACTCGCGAATATTGTCGTCGCTGAGCGCTTGTGCCGGTGGTCCGAATGCCACCACTCGTTGCGCCAGCAACATCACCGCAGTTGCTGTTTCGGCATCCTGCAAGTCGTGTGTTGCAACCACGACGGTCACGCCACGAGCCCGCTCGGCGGCAATGATGTCGGCAACGGCGCGCTTGCCCGTGAGGTCGAGACCCGCCGTGGGTTCGTCAAGCAGGAGCACTTCGGCTTGACGTGACAGCACCTGTGCCAAGTGCGTTCGTTGTTGTTGCCCACCCGACAACTGGCGCAGTGGCTGGTCGGCAAATCCCTCCGCGCCAGCACGAGTAATGGCGTCACTCACGAGTTCGCGGTCGGTCGCCGACTCCCGACGAAAGAGCCCAAGGTGTGCATAACGTCCCATTGCCACCACATCACGTGCACGCAGGGGCAATGTGTGCGACGACACAGGATGTTGGGGAAGATAGGCAACTCGCTTTGGTGCCGAGCCGGGCTCGCTTGCCAACACGCTCACGCTGCCGGACAATGCGGGTAACAGCCCCGCCAACGTTTTCAGCAATGTGGACTTCCCTGAGCCGTTCGTACCGATGAGCGCAACAAGATCGCCAGTCATCACGTGCATATTCAGACCGCCCACGATCGTGTGGTGTGCGTAGCCAACAGCAAGTGAATCCGACTTGATCGTGCAACCGGGTGTATGCATGGCGCTAGTGGCGGTGCTCGTGTTGGTGGGGAATTTCGTCTTCTTTGCGTCGCGCAACGATGGATGACACCACTGCAGTAATACCAAAGAGCAGCACTGCGACGAACACGATGCTGCCGCCCGCTGCCAGGTCGTAGTGGTAGCTGGCCAGCAGACCCAAGTAACTTGCCGCGCTGCCGTATGCCGCAGCAATCAGCATCATGGTGGATACTCGACGGGCAAGAAGTGCACCAGCAGCGGCGGGTGCAATCAGCATGCCCAACACCAAGAGGGTGCCGACACTCTGAAAACTGGCGATGACGGTGATGGCAACCAGAATCAGCATCAACGAGTGAAAGAACGGTACGGAAAAGCCCGAGGTCCGAGCCAAGCCGTCGTCAATCGACATGAGCACAAACGGCCGATGTGCGACGAAGGCGACGCAAGCCACAACCACAAGAGCTGCGAACTGCCACAACAAATCTGCCGTGGTCACACCCAGTAGTTCGCCAAAAAGAATTCGAGTGATGTCCCCAACGAATGTCGTCGAGCGTGATGTGATGATGACTCCGAGTGCGAGCATGCCGACGAA
>JBEDEI010000086.1:0-8558 GCA_041175765.1 Actinomycetota bacterium
TACGACAGCAGTGTGGCATTGAACGCCACCCCACCGAGTGGCCCGATTGGGTAGTTCTCCGTGATGAGCCCACCTGCGATGTAGAGCGGAACACCACCGCTGCGCACATTCGACGTGGCGAAGTCGATCGACTGACTTTGCGTGCGCGCAATGCGTGTGAGCACCGACGTGGGCAGCGTGGCAGACAGTGATGCAAGGGTGTCGAGTGAGGCACTCTTGGCGCTCTGTCGGGCTTGGGCGAGTGCTTCATGCACTGCGGCAAACCGTTCGGTGATGGGCATCTCGCTGGTGGGTACCAACAATTTGGCGAGTGAGAATGCGTTGCTGCCGGATTGCTCGGTGCGCGTGCTGACTGCGATGGATGTTCGCAATGACTCGACTGGCGCACCAAGGTCGCGGTGGTACGCACCGGCTGCATCGGCGATGGCGGCGACAAAGGCGGTGTTGAGTTTTCCACCAAGCGCACGGCTGGCGTCGAGTAGTTCCCGATAGGGCACCCGCACTGTTTCGAGTCGTCGCTGGAGCGATCGCTTCTGCCACAGTGGTGAACGCGCAGCGTCGACCTCGCCCATCTGTGCTGCCAGACCGCGCAGCGAGTCGCCGGCCTGTGTGGCAAGTGATGGCAACTGGGTCGGGTCTGCCAGGGCATCACGGACTTGTTTCAACAAGCCAATCGGCACACGCAGTGCATCGCTGACCGACGAACGGAGCAAGTCGATTGGTTCGTCGTCATCGGTGATTGATGGCTCGGGTTCGGCGGGCGGCAACATGGGCGCGGGCATCGGGGCATGGCGCTCCAGATCAATGAATTGCAGCGACAGGATGATGCTGCCCTCGCCATCGGCCACCGTGTGATGCAACTTCACGATCAATGCACCACGACCACCAGCCAAACCGTCGACGACGGTGAACTGCCAAAGCGGCCGTGTGCGTTCGAATGGATCATTGACAATCAACGTGGCGAGGTCGAGGAGTTGACGCAGCGAACCGGGTTCGGGCAATGAAACGCGCCGCACGTGGTAGTCGATGTTGAAGTCGGCGTCGTCGATCCACTTTGGTGCACCGAGCGCAGTTGGCGTTGGTCGTACTTTTTGTCGCAGCCGCGGCACGGCGAGAGTGGCACGCTCCATGCGTTCCTTGAACAGCGAGAAATTGAGCGGACGATCGAGCAGGGTGACGTTGCCAAAAGTGGAGGCAAGGAATGGATCTTTCTCCAGTCGCCACATGAGGCCCTCTGCATCGCTCATGCGCGCGTCGAAGCGCGGCATCTGCGTGGTGGTGGAAAAAGGGTCGTTCGTCACGTGATCGTTGCGGTGAACTGCACGGCAATGGTGCCGAGAAGCCCGCCAACGATTGAGCCTACGACGATGTCGCTCACATGGTGAATCCGTACCACCACACGACTCACGGCGATGATGACGGCAAAAACGAAGAACGTGGCCGTCCAGCCGGAATCTACCCACCCGCTCAGGATGATGGCCGCAAAGAAAGCAGATGACGCGTGTCCACTGGGAAAACTGCTGGTGAGCGGACGGCGCACCGTGAAGCGATCGTCACCAGACACCGTTGGGCGACGTCGGCGGAACATTCGCTTGATGCCCTGATTGAGCAACAAACTCTCCGCACCCATGAGCAGCGCCAAGGTAATGGCTTGCGGCCATGACAGCGTGCCGTTGAGTGCACCGACGACACCGATCACATGCCAGATGGCACCGAAGTCACCAACTGCACTCGAGGTATTGAACACGTACACCAGTGGTCGTACGTTGCGGAACGGTTCGAAGTAGGTGTCGAGTCGCTCGTCGAGACGATCCACTCTGGCAACGAAGGCGCCCATCACTGTGCTTTCATTACAGTGCCGCGAGCCCTACTTCACGACGTCGTACATTCACTCGCTCCGTGGCTGCAACTTGCGCCTCGCTCGGGTCGCCACCGTGGGCGGGGCACCATGGCTGATAATCGCACCATTCGCACAGTTTGGTGACGTTGGTGGCGTACTCGCCGGTGGTCGTGCAGGTAGCGATGGCACCGTAGGTGCGCCGCGCGGTTTCTCGAACCTCGTTCAGCGTGTCGGAGGTGACCACCTGTGACACCACTCGCATATCGCGGGTGAAGTCGTCCTTGCCGCCGCCGAGGTAATACACGCGCACCGAATGTGGTGTCTCATTCAGTTGTGCTTCGCACATCAAGGCGTAATAGGTGAGTTGGCGAAAGTTGTCGGTGGAATACCGCGACGATTTCGGGGAACTCGTTTTGTAGTCGCTGACAATCAACCCACT
This sequence comes from Actinomycetota bacterium, assembly GCA_041175765.1. Lineage (GTDB taxonomy): Bacteria > Actinomycetota > Acidimicrobiia > Acidimicrobiales > Ilumatobacteraceae > F1-60-MAGs027. The sequence continues at coordinate 2,280 of JBEDEI010000086.1, forward strand.
CTTGTCACGTTCAAGGCGGTCGATGAATCCACCAACTTCGAACTCACCGAGCGGCGCAGTCATCCACTTCTCCAGCTCCACGATGTTCGCATCGGCTGGTCGCTCGATTCGATAGTACGCGCGAATACATTCACGAGCGGACTCCCAGAAGGTGGCTTCGTCGTTGGCGTCAAGGGCAAGGAGGCGAAAATCTTCGCGCGCCCGGAACTCGGTCTGGGCACGATCAAAGTCTTCGCGAACGGCATCCATGGTTCGTTGCTCGCTTGCACGCGTCAAGAGAAGCTCGAGTACACGGTGCACGAACGAACCGCGCACCATGGCTTCGCTCGGCAGCGAGGGAATCGACTCGATGTATTGAAATCGATATTTCATCGGACAGCTGATGAAAGTGTTGATTCGCGAAGGCGACAGGCGGGGCAGTTTGGACTTTGCCGAAGTACGAGGAGCAGGCATCTGCACGCCAGCGTAGGCGCAGGGTGGATTACCGCAGCGAGATGCTGTCGGCGTGTTCGGCGATGAAGTTGGCGAATCTGGCGGGGTCATCAAGTGGACCAAAGTGCCCAAGATCGCCCCATGTAACGAAGGTGCTCGCGGGAATGCGCCCCGCGATCAACGGCGCAATTGCTGCGGGCGAGTGGTCGGCGTGAGCACCGGCAATCACCCACGTGGGTGTTTGGACTTCGCCAAGTGCCTGCCACGTGTCGTGGTGGACCCCCATTTCGTACGTTTGGGCTTCAAACTCAGGGTCACATTTGATGTGCACACCATCCGTGGTCTGTGTGAATCCGAGTCGAACGTACGCCGCAAGTGCATCGGGATGCAGCGACGACAACGGGGGTTTGGCCCCAAAATTCACGATGGCTTCCTCGTACGAGGCAAAGGTGCGGCGTCTGCGCCGCGTGACATCAGCCAGTGGGTTGCTTCGACCGCCTTGCGTGCGAACCTCTGGCGGGAAGATGATCGGTTCAAAGACGATCAGGGCCGCAAACAATTGTGGCTCGCGCAAGGCCGCCATGATGAGTGCCGCGCCACCCATCGAGTGACCGACACCGATCAGGGGTCGTTGCCGATGTTTGTCGAACACATGTTGCGCCATGGCGACTGCATCATCACCGAAGTGCTCCCAGGCAAGTGGCGTATCCGTTGGTGCGGCCGTGTCACCAAAGCCGCGATAGTCGAATGTGGTGCACGAGCGTGCGGTGAGGTGCTCGGCAACCGGTGTGAATACTCGACCGTGAAAACCAGTGGCATGCGAAAACAGAATCGGGTGGTGGTGAGCGGTCGTTGATGGTTCGTGGTCGTAGACGGCAAGAAGCACGCCATGTGACGAAGCAACGTGGGTGTTGGCTTGCTCGAACATCTGCTCATCACTCTGCCATGAATGGCACGACTCACTATGCTCGCGAATGTGCGCGACATGAGTGGCGTGTTGCCGGGCGAAGATGATGTGTTTCGTCGAACTGTTCGGCAGTGGATTGCGCAGCACCCACGTGCATCCCCGGAAGAGTTGGCGCGTGCAGGATTCGTGGCGCCACACTGGCCGCGGCCATGGGGGCTTGCGGCATCACCAATCGAACAGTTGATCGTTGATGATGAACTTCGCCGCTCGGGTGTCACACGTCCGTACAACCCGATCGGCATTGGTTGGGCCGGTCCGACGCTCATCATGGCGGGGACTCAGCAACAAAAGGATGCGCACTTGTTTGCGATGCTGTCCGGTACAGAGTTTTGGTGCCAGTTGTTTTCTGAACCCGAAAGTGGCAGCGATTTGGCGAGTCTGCGCACCAGCGCCGTGCGTGATGGTGACGAGTGGCGTATCAATGGTCAAAAGGTGTGGACTTCCGGGGCGCAAGTGGCGAAGTTCGGTATCTTGCTGGCGCGAACAGATCCACACGCCGACAAACACCACGGCATCACGTATTTCATTTGTCCGATGGATTTGCCGGGTATTGAGATTCGTCCCATTCGCGAAATGACGGGCGGCGCCACCTTCAACGAAGTGTTCTTTAACGATGTGCGTCTCCCGCACGGCAATGTGGTGGGAGAGGTCAACGATGGTTGGCGTTTGGCTCGGGTCACGCTGAGCAACGAGCGCGTGTCGCTGTCATCGGGTGGCGCCTTGTGGGGGATGGGGCCGAGTGCAACCGATGTGCTCGACGCGTGCCGGGCGCATCGAGCAGCCGGATACCAGTTGTCGGCGGTCATGCGAGACGAGGTGACTCGTTTGTACATCGAGCATGCAATCTTGGAATTGGTGCGATTGCGAACCTTGTCGCAGCGCCTGGCGGGCCGCGAACCAGGGCCCGAGGCGAGCGTGCGCAAGATCTTGGCCGATGAGCATGGTCAGCGGGTGATGACGCTCGGCAAAGCACTCATTGGTGCAGGTGGGCTCCTTGCCGAGGCGAGCCACGCAGAGGTGCCCCCAATGTTCCAGACCTTTGGTACCGCAGGTTTTACCCACGGCTACTTGTTTGCCCGGGCGCTCACCATTGGCGGTGGTACGGGGGAGGTACAACGCAATATTCTCGCAGAACGCGTGCTGGGGTTGCCACGCGACCCAGTGCCTACTACCTTTAGTGCGCATGGCAACCAAACGACGTAAAGCACCGAAGAAGTCCGCAACAAAGAAGGCCGTAAAGAAGAAAGCGGCGAAGAAGAAAGCCGTGAAGAAGAAAGCGGCGAAGAAGAAAGCGGCGAAGAAGGCTGTGAAGAAGCCGGCCAGGAAGAAGGCCGTGAAGAAGCCGGCCAGGAAGAAGGCCGTGAAGAAGCCAGCCAAGAAGAAGGTTGCGAAGAAGAAGGTTGCCAAGAAGAAAGCGGCGAAGAAGCCAGCCAAGAAGAAAGTGGCGAAGAAGCCAGCCAAGACAACGTCTGCGTCACGTCCCACGATTACCACGGTGGCGGGCATCATCCGTACTCACGCCAAAAATATGTCGGGCAAAGTCTCGCTCGTACAAGGTGATCGCGTACAAACCTGGCAGGAGTTGTACCAGCGGTCCTCGCAGGTGGCCCAAGCGCTCAAAGCAGCCGGAGTCGGCAGCCAAGATCGCGTGGCGTTTCTTGACAAGAACTCCATCGAGCACTTCGAAGTGTTCTATGGATGTGCCCTGCTCAATGCCGTGAGCGTCGATATCAACTTCCGTTTGGCAGCACCCGAAGTCGCATTCATCGTCAACGATGCACGAGCAAAAGTATTCGTGGTGGGCCCCGACTTCGTACCCGTCTTGGATGCGATCGCCGGCGACCTTGCGCACACCAAGAAGATCGTCGTCATCGGCGGTCATCCGCAGCACGAGTCGTACGAGTCGTGGATGGCGCGGTACCAGCCGGTTGACCCAGGCGTGGCATCCACGGCTGGCGATGTCGCATTCCAGTTGTACTCGAGTGGTACCACTGGTCGACCAAAGGGTGTGATGCTCACCAACGACAATTTCTTGGGCATCTTGCCAAGCGCACGTGACTTGTGGGGCATGAATGAGCAGGCCGTCAATTTGATTGCGATGCCGCTGTTTCATATCGGTGGTTCTGGTTGGGCGACGGCGGGCCAGTACAACGGCTGCAAGTCGATCATCCTGCGTGAAACGGTTGACGTGGCGAGCATCGTCAAGATGATCGGTCAGTACCGCATCACCCATGCGTTCATGGTGCCGGCGCTCCTGGCCTTCACGCTGATGGTGCCCGACATTGACAAGGCCGATTTCTCCAGCCTCAAGTTGATTGCCTACGGGGCGTCACCAATATCCGAACAAGTGCTTGCCGCTTCGTTGAAGACCTTCAAGTGCGAATTCGTACAGGTGTATGGTCTCACCGAAACCACCGGCGTGGTCACCATGCTCATGCACGAAGACCATGATGTCGATGGCCCGAAGAAGCATTTGCTGCGGTCATGCGGCAAGCCTTCGATGGGAATCGAACTGAAGATCGTCAACGAGCAGGGCAAGACGTTGCCCGCCAACGAAGTGGGCGAGATCATCATTCGCTCGAAGCAAGTGATGAAGGGCTATTGGAACATGCCGGAAGAGACGGCCAAGTCGATTCGCAACGGCTGGTTTTATACCGGTGATGCGGGTTACACCGACAAAGACGGCTACGTCTACATTCACGACCGCGTGAAGGACATGATCGTGTCGGGCGGCGAGAACGTGTACCCAGCCGAGGTAGAAAACGCCCTGATGAAGCATCCCGCGGTAGCCGACGTCGCCGTCATCGGTATTCCCGATGACCGTTGGGGCGAAGTGCCTCTGGCCATCGTGGTGCGCAAGCCTGGCGTCGAAGTCACCGAAGACGACATCGTTGCATTCGGGCGGTCACAACTGGCGGGCTTCAAGACACCCAAGCAAGTGGCGTGGGCCGACGCTTTGCCCCGCAACCCCAGCGGCAAGATCTTGAAGAAAGATCTCCGTGCGCCGTACTGGGTGGGTCGTACACGTCAGGTCAACTGAGCCACAACTTGTCGGCGGAGTCGGCGTATGTCGACCGCGCTGGCTAGGTTCACATCATGAAAATTTCCATGATGATGAGCTATGCAGGTGGGTTCGTCGAGGGCGCACGTCGCGTTGCCGAACTGGAAAAAGTTGGGCTCGATGTGGTGTGGATTCCCGAGGCCTACAGTTTCGATGCGATTTCGCAGGTGGGGTACCTAGCGGCAATCACTTCGCGCGTCGAGATTGGTACGGGCATCATCAACGTGTATTCGCGAACCGCATCGCTCACGGCGATGACGGCTGCCGGCTGTGACTACGTATCAAGTGGTCGATTCATCCTTGGTCTTGGCGCTTCGGGCCCACAGGTAGTGGAAGGTTTCCATGGCATTCCTTACGAAAAGCCGATGCAACGCATCAAGGAATACATCGAAGTATGTCGTGAGGTGTGGAAACGAGAAAAGGCGTTGTCGTACTCCGGTCAAACCGTGCAGGTGCCGCTGCCGGCTGGTCAGGGCACCGGCCTGGGCAAACCACTGAAGCTCATCAATCATCCCGTGCGTGCCGATATCCCCGTGTGGTGGGCATCGCTGAAAGGTTTGAGTGTCGAGGCCACGGCCGAACTGGCGGATGGGTGGCTCCCGGTATTTTTCGTTCCTGAAAAGTTCGACAAAGTGTGGGGCAAGGCACTGCAAAAAGGTCAGGCCAAGCGGTCACCGTCATTGAAACCGCTCGACATTTCAGCGGGCGGTCTGCTCGCCATCGACGAAAAACTGGTGGGAGAAGCAAAAGATCGCGTGTTGGATTTGGCTCGACCGAATGTGGCGCTGTACGTAGGTGGCATGGGTGCACGCGGGAAGAACTTCTACAACGACATCTGCCGCGAATACGGATACGAAGAAGAGGCCACAGAGATTCAAGACTTGTACTTGTCCGGCAAGAAAGACGAAGCAGCTCGTGCGGTGCCCCGCGAGATGTTGGAACTCACCAACTTGGTGGGGCCCGCTGGATATGTGAAGGAGCGCGTGGCGGCGTTCCGACAGGCCGGCGTGACGATGTTGTCGGTGAGCCCCGTCGGCAATGACCACGTGGCAGCCGTCAGCGCATTGCGCAACTTGTTGTAACCCGACATTGCGGGTGTTGCGTTAGCGACCCGAGATTTTGCCGACGCGGGTCAATACTGCGGCGGCTTCGTCCACGATGCGTCGCACGATTTCGCCTGCGGGCAGCAATTCGTTGATTGATCCGACACCTTGGCCAGCGGGGTAGAACTCACGGGTTTCGTCCACTTCGGTGCCGGTGGGAAAGCCGAGATGGTTCACGCCGGCCTGCATTGATGCAATTGCTTGCTGAGGAAATGGCTGCAGTGATTCGGGGTTGTTGTCGAACTGGCGGGTCCAGTCGTTGGCAACCACACGACAGGTTTTGCCGGTGTACGCGCGGCTGATCGTCGTGCCATCCTCGCCAGTGGCGATGAGTCGCTGCTTGTAGCCGTTCACCGCTCGGGCTTCGGGTGTGGCAATGAATCGTGTGCCAATCCACACGCCGTCGGCACCGAGGGCCAAGGATGCAGCAAGCCCACGACCATCGAACAATCCACCAGCAGCAACGACGGGCACCTTGTCACCAACGGCATCGACCACTTGCGGTACGAGAGCGATGGTGGCTACCAAACCTGTGTGCCCGCCCGCTTCAGTGCCCTGGGCGACGACGAAGTCGCAACCACTAGCGACTGCTGCCACCGCGTGCTTGACCTTGCCGCACATCGAGCCGACGAGGATGTTTTTTTCGTGCAGGAGATCGATGACTTCGCGCGGTACGCCGAGACCCGCTACGAAAATCGACGCGCCACCCTCGATGA
>JBEDEI010000087.1:0-6872 GCA_041175765.1 Actinomycetota bacterium
CGTACGCGAAGGTGACGTCGAGCAGTGACACCCCCAATTTGCCGACGGGCAGTGCCACGGGGTTGGTTGCCGGTGGCGGACCTACCGGGATATCGAGGATGCCAAGCACTCGACGCAAACCTGCCACCGCGGTTTGGGTTTGGTCGATCACTTCGGTGAACTCGGCGATGGGCTCGAGGAATCGGTAAGTAAGAAACATGAAGCCCACCAACGACCCGGCGGTCAGCCCCGCAGCCGCGCCACGCCATACTCCGATGCCCACCACGGCCACGACGGTGAACACACTGAACACTTCACCTGACGGAAACAAAAACGCGCCGATGATCCCCGCCTTAATCGACGCCTTTGAACGTGATTTCGTCGATTCCTCGACACGTTGGAGCGCGGGCTCCACCGCGTCGTATGCCTGCAATGTTTCGACACCGGAAACCGTTTCGCTCATTGCAGAGAGCATTGCACCGTTTCCTTCGCGAACTTTGTCGTAAGCGCGAACCAGTCTGCGTTGTACGAGCCGCAACACGATGATGAGTGGTGCAACAACGGCAAACGCCACGACTGCCAAGACCCAGTCGTATGCCAGCATCACGCACGCAACCACGAACATGAGCGACAAATCCAACATCCAAGCGAGACCTCCCCAGGCAAAAAACATGGTCAAGGTTTCGATATCGCTCGTCACACGCCCCACGAGCGATCCGCGTCGCTCTTCGTTGTGGTCGGCAAGGCTCAGTCGATGAATGTGTTCGAACAACCGCACTCGCAAGCCGTACAAACCCTCCTCGGCGGCCGTGCCCAGTCGGTAGACCGCTGTGCGTTGACACACGGCCGCAATGACGATAATCATCGCCGCGACAATGCATAATCGCAAAACAAAGTCAAAGCGCACGTTGTCGTCGACGAAAGCCTTGTCGATGGATTGTTGCATGACAACAGGAATGGTTACGCGACCAGCAGCCCCAATTAGTGCCAGCCCGAGAGTCAACGCCAGACCTCGGCCGAGTGCAGGTGCTTCGGTGATCCCCTGGCGAATCGTGGCAACTGCACCGCGACGCCGAACACCGGAGGTGATGTCGTCGGAAAGATCGTCTCGCATGCTCATCGGGCTTGCGTCGCTTGCGGATCACTTCGGTCGTGTTCGAATGCACCGATCAATTCGCGATAGGCGGCATTCACTTGCAACAGCTCATCATGTTTGCCTTGGGCGGCGATTCGGCCGTTCGACATGAACACCACTTCATCGGCAAGCGCGATCGTAGAAGGCCGTGATGCCACCACGATGGTGGTCATCTGGTCGTGCAACTGGTTGAGGTTATGCAACACCGCTGCCTCGGTGGTGGGATCCAGCGCCGATGTGGTGTCATCAAGCAGGAGCAATTCACTTCCGCAGGCAAGTGCCCGTGCTAATGCCAGGCGTTGACGCTGACCACCACTCAGGCTGACTCCGCGCTCGCCCAACTCGGTGTCGAAACTCACCCCTAGCTCATCGACGAACTCGTGCGCGCATGCAACGCGAAGGGCTTGTTCAAGCGCCGCATCCGCAATGGGCGCCCCGAGTGCCAGGTTGTAGCGCAGTGATTCGGCGAAAAGGAACGCTTCTTGAAACACCAAACCAACGCGGCGAGTACCGCATGCAACGGTGCCGGAAGTGGCTGGTACCAAACCTGCGATCAGATGCAAAAGGGTGGTCTTTCCGCAACCGGTTTCCCCCACGATGGCTACCGTTCGTCCTTTTTCAATCCGCAAACTCACATCGTCGAGCGCGAGGTTGTCTTTGTGCATCGCAGTTACGTGGGTGATCTGCACCATCGCCTCCTGGCTGCGCACGATGGAGTGCCGCGGGTGTGGTTGCACTGGTTCTTGCAAGACGGACTGCACACGGTCCCAGCCGCTCAATGAATGCGGCAGTTCAGAGAAGAGATAGCTGACGATACGCAGTGGGAATGACACGAGCGTGAAAAGGTACACAAAGGAAGACAGTTCGCCGATGCTCATGGCACCGCTGCGGATGCGTAGCGCGCCAATGCCGATGATCGCTACGTTGACCAATGACGGAGTTGCATCGATCAGGGCTTCGAACGTGCTACGCAGATTCACTGCTTTCGTTCTTGCGGAACGCAACCGTTGCGAAATCACTGCGAGTCGTTCAGTTTCGCGATCTTCGGCGCCAAAAGCCTTCACCACGAGCACGCCATCGAAACTCTCGTGGGCCGCTTCAGAGAGTGCCCCAAGTTCATCCTGCGCTACGCGGTAGTGGCGATCCACCGCCCGTTGGTAGAGGATGTTGGTAGTCAGCATCAGGGGAAACACGGAGAACGCAAAGAGCCCGAGCCACAGGTCGGTGCTCACCAGCCATACCCCCGAAACGACGAGCAGCACGATTACCGAGGAGGAGAACGGCATCGGAGCCAGGATTGCAATGGCTGCATCCGTATCGGTTCCCGCTCGAGCCGCGACGTCACCCGTCATACGAGCGCGATGCCACGAAGGTGGCTGGCTCATCATGTGGCGCAACACCCTGTCGGCGATGGTCTTGGCTGTCGTCCATTCCACTTTTCCGGCAAATGAGCGCCGCACGACCACACCAATCGCACGAACGATGCCGATCAACACCACAATCAGCGAGGCGATGAACCACGTGCGAAAACCTACGTTTCCCTCCGCGAAGCTCGGCAGTATCACGTCGTCAATCAACAGTTTTACCCCGTACGACGACAAGACGGTTGCAATCGCAAAGACCGCGGCCCCACTCACTGCTATGACGAAGTAGCCGGTGTGAAAACTGACCAACGCTTTCATCAAGTTCTTGGCCTGAATGAAGCGATTGGAAGTGGTGGTCACAGGTAGCGTCTCCGAGCAGATGCGATTACTAGCACGTGTCATTCTGACATTCGCCAGCGCCGCCATCGCGGTTATGTGGATCTATGCGCTCTTTTTTGCCTCCAAGGAAGCAGTCAACAAGATCGGCGACATCGAGTGGACGCAGCGCGCCGAACAACGTTGCTTGGCGGCAGAACAAGAGCGAATCAATCTTGCCGACTACCGCCTCATCACCGAACCCGGCACTGGCGGGCTAACTGAGCGTGCAGCACTGGTCGACAAAGCCACTGATTCGCTCGAGCGCATGATCGACGATTTGCAATCCGATGTTCCTTCCGATGAAAAAGGTCGGGCAATCATTCCGTTGTGGCTGGCCGATTACCGCACATACATCAGTGACCGACGCGCCTACACCACCAATCTTCGCGCCGGCGACAACTCGCCATTTTCTGAGAGCACGTTCGAAGGTTTACCGCTCGCAGAACGTCTGGCTACGTTTGCCGGCGACAACAGAATGCCGAGTTGCGCACCGCCGATCGACTTGTCGGTGTAAAGGCCCCTAGCGAGACGGCGGAGTGCCAAATTCTTGGGCTGGTCTCCAACCTGAATCGGGCGTGTACTGGCGAATCACTCGCGCCGGTGCACCAACTGCAACACAAAAATCTGGCAGAGCACCGGTTACCACCGCGTTTGCGCCAACGGCAACATGGCGACCAATCGTGGCACCAGGCAGCACCACGGTTCCCGCGCCCAGCCACGATCCATCCCCGATGATCACCGGTTGTTCCGGCTGTGTTTGTTGCGAGATTGGTCTGCTCACATCCTCGTAGCCGTGATTCTGGTCGGTGATGTACACATGGTGTCCAGTCCAGACGTCGTCGCCAATCGAGATCGCCAGATGACCGACGATGCCGCTACCGCGACCGATCAGACAACGATCACCGATTTTCACCACCGGTGATGTGAGACACTCCTGGCCGGGGAGCATGCCTGCCGAAAGAGCGCAATACGGCCCGATCATGGTGTTGCTCCCAATCTCGATGTAGTGCTCGTTGTATACGGTCACCCAGGGGAATGCAATCAGTGAGCCGTCACCGAAACGTTTGAATTTGCGCCCGCGTGCGGTGTGGTTGGTGATTGCCGCTGCGAACTGCCAATCTTCCCAACGACGTGCGACGACGCCAGCAATCACTCGTTCCAGCCGTCGTCGAAACACGACAACACCGTAGCGGCGGCAACGGCTGCGGGTTCCTTCTTCAGTACGCTCGGAGTATGTCCAGCATCTCCGTAGTGCACAACGTGGTGTATGCAACCGCCAGCCGTTTTGCCGCCCCCATCATCAACAGCGATGAGCGTCAGCGTGATTCGGCGGTGCAGTGTCCCCAAGTACCTGGCATGTTGGAACAAGCGATGGGCACTGGCGTGTTGCCGATGGACGAAGAGTGTCTGACGCTCAACATCTTCTCCCCCACTGATGGCAGGCGTCTTCTCCCCGTCATGGTGTGGATACATGGCGGAGCCTTCACGAACGGCACTGCAAACGCTTCGTGGTATGACGGCAGCAACCTGGCCGCACGTGGTGGAGTTGTCGTCACCATTAACTATCGACTAGGTGCTTTTGGATTTGCGGGGTCCAACGACCTCGGCCTGCAGGATCAAATTGCGGCACTGCGTTGGATCCAGGCCAACATCCACGCCTACGGCGGAGACGCCGACAACGTCACTATCTTCGGCGAATCGGCGGGCGGATGCAGCGTGCTCGCCCTATTTGCAGCGCCCGAGGCTCGGGAGTTGTTTTCTCGTGGCTGGGCGATGAGCCCATCCCTTGGTCAATTGCGGTCGCTTTCCCGCGCACGGGAGTCGGCTCAACTTCTTGCCCTTCAACTCGGTGTTGCATCTCTCGATGAACTTTCCGCTGTGGAGTCGGCGAGCATCGTTGCCGCCCAAGCGAAACTCTTGGCCGATCCCAAGGACGTTGTCACCATGTTCAGCCCCACACTCGGTGGAGCAGTGCTACCCGCAGACGCCCATGCGCACATCGCCAATGATCAGCGCCCGTTGGTCATCGGGACGATGCGCGATGAAAGTCGCCTCTGGGTGGCACTCAACCCGCAGGCGGCAGCTTTCACCGAGGCGCAGGTGTTGGAACAATTTGTGTTGCGTTTCGGCGATGCCGCCCATGACGCGTGGCGAGCGTACGAGCAACTACGTCCGGGATCGACACCGGCACAAATGTTGGCGGCACTCCAAAGCGATGAGTCCTTCCGGGTGCCAGCATGGCGCGTGATTGACGCACGCGACCACGCACAAGCGCCGACGTGGTCGTACTTCTTCACGTGGCCGACACCGGTGTTCGACGGCATTCTCGGCGCATGTCATGGGCTGGATATCCCCTTCGTATTCGACAATCTTTCCGCGCCAAACGTGGAGTTTTTCATCGGTCAAGATGAGGTTCATCGTCACTTGGCCGACACCTTGGCCGATGCGCTCGTGCAGTTTGCCAGCACGGGTACACCTGGTTGGTCGCCGACTGCAGGCCAACGCACAACGTTGCAAATCGATCGAAACAACGAGATCGTCGTCGATCCTGAACGAGCAATTTACGACCAGTGGGCAAGTAAGCAGACGCTGAGTGGATCGCTTCGCTAATACCGCACAGGTTCCGGTTTGGCATACGGCGAACCTCGCACCAACGCAGTTCCCGACGGCCCCGAGTGCGAGCGATGTGGATGTTGCGATCGTCGGTGGCGGTTTCAGCGGTTTGTGGACTGCTTACTATCTGCTTACTGCACAACCGCAGTTGCGAATTGCCATTCTCGAATCGCGAAACATCGGTTTTGGTGCAAGCGGCCGCAATGGTGGCTGGTGCAGCGGTTTCTTGCCGCTCTCGGTGGCCGAACTGGCGGGCAAACATGGTCGTGAAACCGCGTTGCTGGCCTACCAGCAAAGTTTCGACACCATTGACGAAGTTGCTCGCATCATTTCCAAGGAACGTATCGACTGCGGATGGCACCGTGGAGGTACGTTGCAATCAGCGAGCACTGCACTGCAGGCCGAGCGTCTCATCGACCAGTTGACGATGCAACACCAAGCAGGTTTATCGGCAAGCGACGCACGCTGGCTCAACGCCTCCGAAGTGGGTCACTACATTGCGGTGGCCGAAACACACGGAGCGATCTACAGCCCCCACTGTGCCACCGTGAATCCGTACCAACTCGTTCATGGCTTGGCTGGTGCGGTTCATGCTCGCGGCGCAAACATCTGGGAACGGTCAAAGGTGCTGAGCATCGATAATGGTGTCGTCACTCACGAGCATGGTCACTGCCGTGCACAACTCGTGGTGCAAGCCACCGAGGGCTATTCCCACTCCCTGCGCCAAACGCGACGGCGAATCGTGCCGTTGTATTCGCTGATGGTGGCCACCGAACCACTCGATGAAACCACGCTGGAACAACTGCACTGGAGGAGTCGCTGCACCTTCAATGACGGCAGCAACATGGTGATCTACGCCCAGCTTACGCACGACAACCGCATCGCCTTTGGTGGTCGCGGCGCTCCGTACCATTTCGGCTCGCGTATTGCGGATGAGTTCGACATCCATGACAAGACCCATGATTTGATCGTTTCAAGCATCGCAAAGCATTTCCCGGCTGCTGCTGGTGCACGTATCACGCATCGCTGGGGCGGCCCGCTTGCGGTTCCGCGCGACTGGACGCCAAGCATTTCACTGCATCGTGATGATCGGTATGCCCGACTTGGTGGCTACGTCGGCGATGGCGTTGCCGCCACGAATCTTTTCGCCCGCACGTTGGTGGACACCTATCTCGAATTAGACACCCCGCGACGTTCCCTGCCGTTTTTGCGACATCGCTCTCCTCGCTGGGAAATCGAACCGCTGCGTTACATCGGTATCAATGCGTTGATCGGGTTGTCCAACTCGATCGACACCCACGAGCTGCGTCACGGCCGCACCCCTCGACTACGCAGCCGGGTGTTCGAAGCGTTGCTCTAACCGAGCACTTCGGCAAGGGCAACTGGTCGCCCTAGCGCAATAC
>JBEDEI010000088.1:0-2890 GCA_041175765.1 Actinomycetota bacterium
AACTCAATGGTTGCCCAGTCGAGGTGCAGGCGTGGGATGTCATCACCACGCGCGCAATTTGTGTCGTGCTCGGGGTACCCGAACCCAAGGCTGCATCACGCGAGCGCGTCAAGAAGTCGAAAAAGTAGTTTCCCGCTGTCGGTAGCCGGCGCTAGCTGCTCAACGGCGCTAGCTACAGAACGACAATCAAGCCAACAATCAGCACGACTACACCGAGCAGTTTGCTGACGAAGGTGGAGCGCCACGGCTTACTTTCTCGCGCAAACCAACCAGTGATTGTGAGCGCAAGCCCGGGCAGGCCCAGTAACACGAACCCCAACATGACCATGTTGGCCGGGTCAGAGACGCGATCAGCGACGATGCCGCCCCACCACTTGGCGACAAACAACATGAGCACCACTCGGAACAGTCCGCGCGGCAGATATCGATGCACCGTTCGCAGGTGCGGGAAGTTGTCGTTCACGAGTGCCACGAGCTTGGGCACCAGATACAGAACACCACCAACCCACAACGCCCAGTTGTTGCCGATGAAGACCACGGCTACGAAGACGAAGACCCCAGTTCGCACCAACGTGGAAACCAATTGCTGAAATTGCGACGGCGAAGGAAGTTGATCGTTCTCAATCTCGTCGAGGCGTCTGGGCGTGTAGAGCCGAGCGGCGTTCTCCAACAACCAGCGAGCCACAAGACTGAGCAAGACCACGAGTCGCACCGAGCCAATCTCATCGGCGTATTCAGGTTTGAAGCCCGTAAGCCCCGGCAGCGCCGCGAACATCGCCCCCGCCGACCAGGCACCGAAGAGCGGAATCAGCACGGCATCGCACACACGATTCCATACATCATCAATGCCCTTGTTGACCCGTCGGAATGGGCGCACCGCCGCAGCGGATAGCGGCACGGCAAAGCTGAACACTGCAAGTCCGAGCAAACCGCGAATCGCATCAGGTGAATTGATGCCCCCTGCCACCAGAACGCTCAAGCCGAAGGCGCTGACGGCAAAGAATCCGGCAAAGGCGTCGAACGTACCGACAGTAACCAACACGAGACACAGCGCCAGCGAAGGCATGATTACTTCAAAACTCGTGTTCCTTGCTGCAGCAAGACCCACAGCAACACCGATTCCTGGCACCGCGAGCCAGAGCCAGCCGAATAATGCGCGCAGGTATCCCGGGTCGCCCGCTATACGCGCCAACAGTGGTGATCTAGGCACCAGTCTGACTGGCCACTCGAATGACCAGCGATCAAGTTTCGCACTGCGTGGAGGAAGGAACACATCACGATCGCGATCATTCTTTGCCGCACGCATCGTTACCGACACATCGGCGACATCGGCAGTTTCACGATCTTGCTCTGTATCGTCTTCTTCCTCTTCGCGACGACGAGCGGCCGTGGCCCCAAGCGCGGCCAGGAGCACTACCGCCTGCGCCGTGAGGTCAACCACGTTTGCGGGTTCAGAGAGCGGGTCGTACGGGGCAACTCGTTCGTTGGCCAAGATTTCCACATCGATGTTTACCGAGCGCTCTTCACCCGACAGATTCAACCCGTTGACCTGCGCAACGTGGTCGCCAATCTTCACATCGTCTTCAATGCGAAATTCGGAGGAGAATCGACCCTGGTCATCAACCTCAAGATCACCGAGTACACGCGGTGAGGAAAACAACCAGGTAGTTGCCACCGACCCGGGTGCGAAACCTTCGCCGGCTACCGAAATGTAGTTGCCGTGCTTCACCACCACCGCACCGCGGGAGTTGATCTGAAATGGCACACCTCGACGATCGACCGCCGAGATGGTCAGATTGAAACCATCTGAACTCCGAAGCCGGATCGCCGATTGGTTGATGCGCACAACTTCGGTCTGCACCTCGCGACGGTTGTCAAAGATGAGTGCCTGGCCACCACCCGCTGCGTCTACCACGCCAGGGAGAATCACGGGCAACGTCTGCGAGTCATCAACAACATCGAGAATCTGCACTACTTCTTCGAGTGACGGCACGCGTGCTTGCACAACTTCGGCTCGTGCCTGTGCCAGCTCGCTTGGTGTGGCCGAGGCGTCACGTTCGAGCTCCGCGAGCTCCTGCTGAGCCTTCAGGATTCGCTCGACGGAGATCGTGGAGCTGCTTCCAACTGCTTCAAGAAGTGCATCTACGCGTTCTTGTGCAACCACGACCTGTTGATCAGGCGCGCCATTTTTCTGCAGGCTCACTAGGGCGCTTTCTGCCGCGCGAACAGCAACGACGACTGCAGACTTCGGGTCGAGCAATTCAATTCGATACTGGGCAACTTCTTTCAGGGCGTCGCTCACGGATTCGCTCGCCGAACCTGCGGCCTGCTGGGCGTTGGCGAGACGTTGTTCTGCTTGCAACGCGCCGGTTGCCGCCGCTGCTGACACCACCTTCTCGGGGTAGCGAATGGTGTTCGCAGTTGGCGTTGTTGTCGTTGTTGTGGATGAAGTCGTTGTTGTGGATGAAGTCGTTGTCGTCGAGGTTGTCGTAGTTGCGCTCGTCGTCGTGGTCGTCGGCACCACCAGCCGCACCGTCGTCGTGGTCACCACTACTGGACGCAGCGTTGTCGTGGTCGCACGTACGGTTGTCGACGTCGTACGCACCGTCGTGGTCGTTGCTCGCACCGTCGTGGAGGTAGTGGCAGGCGGCACCACAATGGTCGTCGTCGTAGTCGTCGGCGCGACAGTCGTGGTTGTTGTCGTCGTCAGCGCAACGGTCGTCGTCGGCGCAACGGTCGTCGTCGTAGTTGTCGGTGCGACGGTCGTAGTCGTCGTTGCGGCAATCACGGTTGCTGTCGTGGTGAACGAAGCCGCATCGTTGCCCGTCGAGTCTTGAATTGCCGCGTTCGAGTTGGCTGTGTTGTTGGCTGGTGCGGTATACGCGATGTC
>JBEDEI010000089.1:0-2605 GCA_041175765.1 Actinomycetota bacterium
CCAACCATGAATCGGCAGAAACTCGCTGGGTACCGCTCGACGAAGTTGCTCAGTTCAACTTGCACCCAGGATTGGCTGCGAATTGGTCCGTAATCGCACGGCTCGTTCGCGAGGCGATCCCCGACTAGTTAGAGCGCGCGCGCATACAACTCGTGGATATCACCACGTGTTGGATACTTCGGCGTGTTGAGAATGATGAGGTCGCGCAACGCATCCTGCGTGAGGTCGTTGATGTTGTCGTTCGTCGCCCCGAGCTCGCGCAGGCGCTTATTCGTGCCCACGGTTGCCGACAATTTCTCCACTGCCGCAATACCTGCCTCGGGGTCATATTCCGAACCGAGTGCCTCACCGATGTCTGCATAGCGACGAGCCACGACATCACGGTTGTAACGCATCACATGCGGCAACATCGTCGCCAGCGTCTGACCATGCGCTTGGTGCAGCTGTCCGGAGATGGGATGGCCAGTCGCGTGCACCAGTCCGAGTAAGGGTCCAGAGGAAAATGCCCGACCCGCAAGGTGAGAGGCAATCTGCATCTGTGCACGCGCCTCAAGATCGCTGCCGTCGGCAACTGCTTTTGCCAGCCACTGCCCGGTCAAACGGATGGCATGCAGGGCAAGTGCATCTGCATACGGGTTGGAATTTGCAGATGTGTAGCACTCGATGGCATGAGTGAGCACATCCATGCCACAAGCCGCAGTTCCACGTGCAGGCATGCCGACCGTGAGCGTTGGATCAAGCAACACCGCCGCCGGAGCAACCGAAGGATTGCTGAAGGTCAACTTACGATGGACCTTCGGATTGGTGAGCGTGTCAGTGATAAGACCACCACCGTTGGTTTCGGATGCAGTTCCCGACGTGGTGGGGATTGCAATCGTTGGCAAACCGGGCTTGGACGCCTGCGCCTTTGGCGCAAGCGTGCCGAAGTCAATGCGGTCATTCGCATCAAGATTCGGCGCAAACGCCAAGTTCAAGTTGTCGAGGCCGTTCGGTGCGGCGAGCGCAATGTATTTGCCGCAGTCCATGACGGAACCACCACCGATGAAGACCACGACCGTGTTCTCCACGCCGAAACGAGTGAGTGCTGCTACACCGGCAGCCACATTGACATCCGTCGGATTGGGGGACACCTGATCGAATACTTGCGTTTGCACTCCCGCTTTATCGAGCGCCTCCACGATCGGAGTCACGATCCCTGCGCCACGCACACCCTGGTCGGTCACGATGAATGCCTTCTTTCCACGGGCCAACACAAATTGTGGAAGCGATGCGGCGACACCGGGGCCAGATACCGTCTCTGACAACGACGCCAGGTTGAACATTCGCTGCGCGGTTACCGGTGCACCGAGAGTGCGTACGGGCTTTTTCGCTGCGGCAGACGGCGACTTTTTCTTCGCAGACTTTTTCTTTGCCGTCTTCTTCTTTGCCGTCTTAACTGGCTTCTTCTTCGTCTTCTTCTTTGCCGTCTTGACTGGCTTCTTCTTCGACTTCTTCTTTGCTGCCATAACCATCACGTCCTCTCACCATGTCGGGCACCGTCGCCCGCCATCGTCACGGTAGCAAAAAGACGCCTCGTCTCTTCAGGCGAGAGTATTGAACATTTCGTATCGTCTCAGGCAGGACCAGAGAACGAGTGACCGTTGCGCTCGTATTCGGTGGTTGGTTGGGAGTCACCCTCAAATCGCGTGATTTCCGCACGACCGACAACATGCCAGTGCACTTCGTCGGGGCCGTCTGCAAGTCGCAGCGTGCGCTGCCCGGCATACATGCGAGCGAGTGGCGTCCATTGCGAGATGCCGGCACCACCAAACACTTGAATCGCTTCATCAATGATCTTGCACACGCGCTCGGGCACCATCGCCTTCACCGCACTCACCCAGATACGGGCTTCGGCATTACCCATCGTGTCCATCGCCTTAGCCGCGCGCAGCACCATGAGGCGCATCGCTTCAATCTCGATGCGTGCCTTGGCAATGGTTTCGGTGTTCTTGCCGAGGCGAGCAATCGGCTTGCCGAACGCCTCACGCGACAACCCACGTCGCACCATCAACTCAAGTGCGCGTTCAGCAGCGCCTATCGAGCGCATGCAATGGTGAATGCGACCCGGCCCCAGTCGCACTTGTGAAATCTCAAAGCCGCGTCCCTCACCGAGCAACATGTTCGACGCCGGCACGCGCACGTTGTTGAAGCGCAGGTGCATATGGCCGTGTGGTGCGTCATCTTCGCCGAACACTTCCATCGAGCCAAGAATCTCGACGCCTGGTGTGTTCATCGGCACCAAGATCTGTGAGTGACGCTTGTGCGGTGCCGCATCGGGGCTGGTGAGCAACATACAAATCATGATCTTGCAACGCGGATCGCCCGCACCAGAAATGTAGAACTTCTCGCCGTTGATTAGCCACTCATCACCGTCGCGCTCGGCGCGACAAGCCAGGTTCTTGGCATCTGAGGACGCAACGTCGGGTTCGGTCATCGCATACGCCGAGCGAATCTCGCCGTTCAAAAGTGGCTTGAGCCAGCGCTCTTTTTGTTCGGGCGTACCAACGCGCTCGAGCACTTCCATGTTGCCCGTGTCGGGTGCGCTGCAGTTCATCACCTCAGAAGC
>JBEDEI010000090.1:0-3503 GCA_041175765.1 Actinomycetota bacterium
AGACGCTTTTCGCTGTCATTGAGCCCCCCACGCTGTGCAATGAGGTCGGGTCGTCGCGCCACGGTGCGATGTATGGCCTGAGCGTGGCGCCAGCGCTCAATTCGCGCATGATCACCACTTCGCAACACTTCGGGCACGACATGACCTTCGAACTCAGCGGGTCGTGTGTAGTGCGGTGCTTCAAGCAGCCCAGTTTCAAATGATTCACTCGCAGCCGACGCTTCATTGCCCATCACACCAGGAATCAATCGCGCTACGGCTTCGACGATTGCGCAGGCAGCAACTTCGCCGCCACCGAGCACAAAGTCGCCAAGCGACACTTCCCCGTCGCACAGCTCTTGCACCACTCGGTGATCGACACCTTCGTAACGTCCGCACAACAGCGAAAAACCTTCCGATGCAGCAAACTGACGGG
This sequence comes from Actinomycetota bacterium, assembly GCA_041175765.1. GTDB lineage: Bacteria > Actinomycetota > Acidimicrobiia > Acidimicrobiales > Ilumatobacteraceae > F1-60-MAGs027. The sequence goes on from JBEDEI010000090.1 coordinate 416, forward strand.
CCATCGATTGGTCGAATCGCTTACCGCCAGGCGACAACAACAACAGCGGTCGAGGCGGTTGGGCAGCCCGCACGCTGGCAAAAATTGGCTCAGGACGCATCACCATGCCGGCACCGCCACCGAATGGCGCATCGTCAATGGTGCGATGTGCATCCGTCGTGTGCGCGCGCAAGTCGTGCACTCGCAGGTCGAGCAATGCAGTGGTACGTGCGCGACCAAGCACACTCTCGGAGCAAAACGCGTCAACGAGTGACGGGAAAATCGTGAACACATCGATGCGCATTGCGGGCACCGACTCTGGCTAGGTCAGTCGTCGAGACTGTTCAGTCATCAAGAAAGTCGACGTCGACATCAACGCCGTCTTTCTCGGCAGCAGCACGCACCAGAGCGCGAATGTTCTGCGCTGTGCGTCCGCGGCGGCCAATGACGCGACCGAGATCGCCTTCGCCAACTCGAACTTCCAAGATAATTACGCCGTCATCATCGATTGCTTCGACGCGAACTTGGTCGGGGTTGTCCACGATAGAGCGAACGATGTGGTCCAACACCTTCGTGGCGATGGCTGCTTCGGCCATGGCGCTTATTTCTTCTTCGTTGACTTGGTGGCCATGAACTCGCTCCACAGGCCACTGATTTCCAACAACTTGCGCACGCGCTCGGTGGGCAAAGCACCTTGGCTCAGCCACTGCATCACCTTGGCGTTGTCCACCGCAAAGCCCGATGGGTTCTCCAGCGGTCGGTAGGTGCCGACGATTTCCAAAAACTCGCCGTTGCGGGCTTTCTTGGTGTCAGCCGCGACGACGCGATAGTGCGGCTGCTTGGTCTTGCCGACGCGGGCCAGACGAAGTTTGACAGACATGTTGCTCCTGACGTGATTGCGGTACCCCGAGCAAACCGCTCGCAGGCTGTCTGCAGGCTATCTGGACTTCGCACTCCCCCGCACCCGCCGCAGCACGTCCATGACCAACTCTCGGGACCTCGCCGACAGGGGTTCGGAGGGAAAATAGCGAGCCACGACGGCCACCACTTGACGCATCGTGTGAATCTGCAGGGTGTGCAACAGCAACTCAATGTCGTCGGCGTCTCTTACCGCGCGGGCTGCTCGCACCTTCATCGCCAGAAGATGTTCGGTGGGCGTGACCATAACCCGCAAATGGGGATGATCAAAAACCGAAGTCCCCTTACCTGCACGACCCGAGACATAGCTCGACGCCTGATTATTGAGCCACGATTCGGGTAGGCGTAGCGCCTTGGCAACTTCGCGGGCCGCGTCACGCACGGCTGAATCAGGAAGAAACAGCGCATCGACGTCTCGAGTGGCGGCGCGGGCGTCGAACGCCAACACCATCGCGGCACCACCGAATACGTGGATCTCCCCTACAACGTTGCGGCGCTCCAACCGTTCAGCCAGCATCAGAAACGCACGACGTAATGTGGCTCGATCAAGTAACCGATCTTTCATGCTGAGATGAGGTCGTGTCGGTCGATCATCACTCCACGTCGCCGAAATGAGGCCGGTGTGTGCACGAGCGCCCGCCGCTTTGCCGAGGGAAGTTTGCTCACCCACCACGGGCGTTGCAGAAAGCGATCGGGGGCGAGCGCCCATCGTGGTGTTGGGGCGTCGCTAGCAACACACAAGTGCTCTGCTATCGCGCCTATGAGAGCGTCGAATCGAACATCCCCCGTCGTACGTGGCGCCGCAGTCACAAGTGTCTCTAGCGGCTCAGCGTCTTCTTGAGCACCCCGCAAGAACTCAAATACCAAACGCAACCGGCGAATATCGCCGGTTGCCCCACGCACATCGTGTGCCAAATCTGTGAGGCGATAAGCACTCGAATCTGGCTCAAATTGCATCACGAGATGATTTCCACTCGCTTCGACGAGGCTCATCAACATTGGCACCGAAGGTTCGCGTGTTCCGGATTCGTAGGCGGCAATCACAGGTTGCGTCACTCGAGCGCGACGCGCGAGCTGTACCTGCGTGAGTCCTGCACTCTGCCGAGCCTCGCGGATGATGCGGGCAGCCTCGCCACGGTGAGTTTGTTTTTTATAGCGCATTGTCTATATCTTATTACCGGCTGTGGCGGGGTTTAGCGCGTGGGGAGTCGGCCCCCGAATTGCTTCATCATCTTTTGCATTTCAGCGAACTGCTTCACGAGGCGGTTCACGTCTTGTACTTGCGTGCCGCTGCCTTTGGCGATACGGGTACGACGGCTGCCGTTGATGATCTGCGGATTCTCCCGCTCTTGCGGGGTCATTGAACGGATGATGGCTTCTGTGCGCTTCACCTGATCGTCGCTGATCTCGGCCCCTTTCAGCTGTGCTCCTACACCAGGCAGCATGCCGAGCACGTTTTGCAGCGGACCCATTTTCTTCAGTTGTTGAAGTTGGTCCAAGAAGTCATCCAAGGTGAACTTGCCGCCCATCAGCTTCTTTGCGGCTTTTTCGGCTTCTTCCTTTTCGAAGACCTGTTCGGCTTGCTCGATGAGGGTGAGCATGTCGCCCATGCCCAAGATGCGACTGGCCATGCGATCGGGGTGGAACTGGTCGAAGGCATCCAACTTCTCGCCGGTGGCAGCGAAGGCGATCGGCTTGCCGATCACTTCCTTCACCGACAACGCTGCACCACCCCGCGCATCGCCGTCCAACTTCGACAAAATCACACCGTCAATGGCCAACGTGGCGTTGAATGCTTCGGCGACGCTGACGGCGTCTTGGCCGGTCATGGCGTCGACAACCAGGAATGTGTAGCGCGGCTCAACCGCCAAACTGATGTTGCGAACTTGTTCCATCATCTCGGCATCGATGGCCAACCGACCGGCAGTGTCAACGATGAGCACATTGCGACCGAGTCGGCGTGCTTCTGCAAGCCCGAGGCGTGCAGTTTCGATGGGGTCGCCTGGTGCGCTGAAGACCGGCACGTCGATTTGCTTGCCAAGTACACGCAACTGTTCAACTGCGGCAGGACGTTGCAAGTCGGCACCCACGAGCATGGGTTGGCGACCCTGCTTTTTGAACCACGCCGCCAATTTCGCCGCACTCGTCGTTTTGCCCGACCCCTGCAGGCCGGCCATCAACACCACGGTGG